>JASFPJ010000105.1:0-9986 GCA_050116035.1 Candidatus Aminicenantota bacterium
TGTGGCTGAGAAGAGGATTGAGGTCAGAGGAGATGAAATGTTCGCCATCTCCCATACCGACAACTGCGGGAGGACCGACTTTCGCCGCGACGATTTTCCCCATATCCTGAGTGGAAATAACGGCAACCGCATAGGCTCCTTCGAGCTCTTGAACAGCCTGTTGAACAGCATCCTCCAAGGAGCCACGGAAATATTTTTCAATGAGATGGGCAATCACTTCAGTGTCCGTCTCCGTACGGAAGGTGTGTCCTTCATCGATGAGTTTCTTCTTCAAGGAGAGATAATTTTCGATAATCCCGTTATGCACAACGACGAGCGAGCCCGTACAATCCCGATGAGGATGAGCGTTTTCTTCAGAGGGGCGGCCGTGTGTGGCCCATCGAGTGTGACCCACCCCAAAGTTTCCATCGAGCGAGGAAGATCCCAAGCTTTTTACCAGGTCACTGATCTTTCCCTTGGCTCGTTTGAGATGGATCTGATTCTCATCCACCACAGCAATCCCGGCAGAATCGTAGCCCCTGTATTCAAGTCTCTTCAAGCCTTCCACAAGAACGGGAACCACATCTTTGGGACCGATATAACCGATGATGCCGCACATTATTTTTTCCTGTTTTTTCGGGACCAATTCTTTTTTTCAACCTGTCGGCTCCGGGAGACAGCCAACGCTTCGGGTGAGACGTCTTTGGTGATGGTCGAACCGGCTCCGATGTAAGCTTTTTTCCCGATTTTTAAAGGAGCGATCAATTCGGTGCCAGACCCGATGAATACCCCTTTATCAATGTAGGTCTTGTGTTTCTTTTGGCCATCGTAGTTACAGGTGATGGTTCCGGCTCCGACATTCACTTCACCCTTAATCTCCGAATCTCCCAGGTAGGAAAGGTGCATGGCTTTGGACTTACTTCCCAATTCTGTGTTTTTCATCTCCACAAAATTTCCCACTTTCGCTTTCTTGCGAATGATTGAATCGGGCCTTAACCGGGAAAAAGGACCCACTCGAGCATCATTCTCGATGACGCTATTTTCAATCATTGTGGAGCCTAGAATCTCGACACCGCTCCCTAACCGTGAATCTCTAATATGCGTAAAGGGATACAAGCGACACTCCCGACCGATGACAGTGCGTCCCTCAATCACCACGGATGGATAGATAACAGAATCCAACCCTATCTTGACATCCAGGTCGATCCAGGTTGTCCCGGGATCTAAGACAGTCACACCTTTTTCCGTAAGGTCTTTGATCTTTCTCTCCCGAAGCACTTCTATGGCCTGAGCCAGCTCATACCGGCTGTTCACTCCCACGAACTCCCCTGTGTTTGGAGTCTTATACGAGCCAATCTTTTTCCTTTCTTGAGCCATTATTCCTGTCACATCTGTCAGGTAATACTCTTTTTTCTTATTCTGATTCGAAACCTTGGGCAGGGCGTCAATGAGATCTTTAATTTTAAAAAGATAAACACCGGTATTGACTTCTTTTATTTTTTTCACGGAAGGTGAAGCATCCTTTTCTTCGATTACTCTTATTTTCCCTTCGGAGCGGATAATCCGTCCAAAACCCGTAGGATTTTCCAATTCTGCACTCAAAAATGTGAGAGAATTTCTTTCTTTCCGGTGCAGAGCCAGCAAAGGTTTCAGAGTCTGCGGCCTGACGAGGGGAAGATCTGCGTTTATGATCAGCACATCCTTATTTATATCTTTCCTGAGTATGCTTTTGGCGGCCATCACCGCATGAGCGGTGCCCAGTTGTTCCTTTTGATGAACGAGTGCCACTCTGTCGGATTGAACTTCCTTCCTGATCTCATCCTTTTGATAGCCCACAACGACATACACTTTTTGAGGTTTTAATCCGAGAACAGAGTCCACCACCAGCTGCAGCATAGACTTCCCCAGTAAAGGATGAAGGACCTTGATTCTGTCTGATTTGAATCTGGTCCCCTTCCCTGCGGCTAAGATTAGAGCAAGAAATCCTTGACTCATGCCATTCGGGTGATCAGTTTAAATTTCTTATCCTCCCAAAGAGGTTCAAAGTCACTTTCGTTTTGAGCGAGCGTACTGAAAAATTTATCAATCTGAATCGCTTTTCTCAAATGCTCTAAACACTTCTCTATGTCCCCCTGCAGACAGTACACATCAGCCATCAAATAAGGTATTTTACCTTCTTTCGGCTTCATCTCTCGCGCCTTCTCCAACAGTTTCAAGGCTTCCTCGTGATTTCCCTGGTTTAGCAAGAAAATGCTGTACTGATAATAATCGTCGAATGTCTTCAGCGGCGGCTTCTCTTTTTGCGATGCGGACTCGCAGATTTTAAAGTAGATTTTAGCCCGGTCCACGAGCTCTTTTTCAGAAGGAAAATTGTCTGTGAAGGCTTTGAGCAATTCCTTGGCTCTTCCAAATTCTCTCTTGTGAAAAACCTTGACTGCTTGATTGAATGCAGAAAGAGCTTTCTCGTAGTCATCTTTCTTGATTTTCTCTTTATCTTTAGTCACCATTGGCGTTCCTCAAATGCAGTTTGAATTGTGATTTTGTCATTCTATCTCAGAAATAGGACTTTGACAAGGAAAAACTCGAGCTAAAGCCTGGTCCCGATGTATTCAGGATTGTCCAGAAGAAAACGAACAGCTTTGAGATGAAGGTCATGGCCGGCCTTCTGAGCTTTGAAATGCCCGATTAATGGAGATCCCATCAGAGAAAGATCTCCAATCAAATCTAGAATTTTGTGTCGGACAAACTCATCGGGAAAGCGGAGGGTTCCACTGAGCAAGCCTTTATCGTCGAGAACAACAGCATTATCTAGCGATCCTCCCAAGGCAAGGTCCCGGGCTCTGAGTGCAGGAACATCCTTTAAAAATCCAAAAGTGCGCGAAGGAGCAATCTCTGATATAAAACTCTCCACATTCACGTCCAAACTCAACTCCTGTTTCTGAATGAGAGGATGATCATATTCAATACAATAGGTAATTTTGAAATCCGAATCCGGATAAAACGAAAGAGACGCATCTCCTTCTTCAAGGGAATGGGGCTTGAGAATTTGAATGGATTCTTTTCTCCCGGGCAGATGTTTGACTCCCGCTCCAAGGACAGCGTCAGCAAAAGGAGCCGCACTCCCATCCATGATGGGGACCTCATCGTTGTTCATCTCCACAACCAGACTATCGATGCCGAAGACATGAAGAACAGCCAGTAAATGCTCGAGTGTCTGAATCTTGCATCCCTTTGCTTCAATGTATGTTGAATTCTTGGCTTTGACATCTCTTGGATCAAGATTCACCTCTAAACCACCCAGGTCTGTCCGGCGAAAGATGATCTTCCCTGATGATGATGGCATCAGCCGAAGCTCTACATCTTTTCCAGTATGAATGCCGGTGCCCGAAAGCTGAATTTCTTTCTGAAGAGTGCTTTTTTTTCTCATCTGGCTTAAGCACAGACCTCCCTTTTCTGTCGACTAACTATCAGATTCATGAATCACGTTTCCACTCAAGAAGACGTTTCTCAGTATAGCTCAAAACCCTCACTCCCATCAAATTTATATACAATGGGGCCAGACCCCATTGTCTCTGGACGTTTCCCCGCTTATCTGGTAGAATCTGGCTCATGAAATTCTTACTTGAAGAAGTTCTGGAAAAAGTCCAAAAAGGAAAGCTCTCTCCGAAAAAAGCCCTCGACATCCTGAAAGATTATCCTTATCAAGATTTGACCTTCGCCAAGATCGACCATCACCGGGAATTGAGGAAAGGCTACCCAGAGATTATATACGGACTCGGAAAAACAGAAGAACAAATCGTTAAAATTGCCCAGGAAATCATTAAAAAAGGGAGCAATCTTCTTATAACCAAACTCGATGAAGGAACTTTCAAAAGCATCAAGAAAAAAATCTCCCGCGTGCAGTTCAATCCTCTCGCACGTATAGTCTATCTCATACAGAAAAAACCTTCACCTGGAAAAGGAAAAATCGTGATCATCACAGCCGGAACATCAGATATTCCTGTCGCCGAAGAGGCCGCCGTGACATGTGAAATATTAGGCAATGAAATCGAAAAGGTCTACGATGTCGGAGTGGCCGGCCTTCACCGGTTCTTCGGAGAGTATGAAAAAATAAAACAGGCAAGAGTCATCATAACTGTGGCTGGAATGGAAGGCGCTTTACCCAGTGTAGTCGCTGGAGTCGTCAATATTCCGCTGATTGCAGTCCCCACCAGCGTGGGATACGGCGCCAGCATGAAAGGTCTAGCCGCTCTGCTCGCCATGCTCAACTCCTGCCCGGGTGGAGTGGGAGTCGTCAACATTGACAACGGATTCGGCGCCGGATACCTGGCTAGCCTAATAAACCACCTCTAAAAAAAAGGGGACAGGCTATTTGTTTAAAAAAAAGTTGCCTGCCCCCTTTTTTTCTACTTTTTTTACAAAAAGTTGCCTGCCCCCTTTTTTACCTTTTTTTATGCCCCCTTTTTTTAAAAAAGTAGCCTGTCCCCATTTTTCTTCTTTATTCTTTTTTGTTTTTTGTAAAACTTTGATTTTTAGTGACTTAGAGACTTGACAACGGGGCAACTCAAACCTATATTTACTGGTGATATTTTGCGCCAATAAGATGATGGTATGGAAGTCATTGATCAAATAAGGCAAGCGTCTAGCATCATAGAGATCGCCTCTCAATACACTTCATTGAGACTGAGAGGGAAAAGGCATGTTGGACTCTGCCCTTTCCATTCTGAAAAAGCCCCGTCTTTTACAGTTGATGAAGAAAAACAGCTATATCATTGCTTCGGATGTGGAGCCGGCGGTGACATCTTCACCCTCATCATGGAAAAAGAAAACCTCAGCTTCCCTGAGGCCTTAAAATTCCTGGCAGAAAAGTACAATATACCACTCCCGGAAAGAAGAAAAATGTCTCCTCAATTAAAAAAATTGGAGGAGCAATTATCCAAAATAAACGAAGACACTCTCGCTTTTTTCAAGAAAAACCTGTTCAAAACCAAAGAGGGGGAAAAAGCTCTCGCTTATTTAAAGAAGAGGAAAATTTCGTCAGAAATCATCCAGAAGCTCAAGATTGGCTATGCGATGAATTCCTGGGACTCGCTCATCTCTTTTTTTCAGGAAAAGGGCATCCAGCCGAATCTTCTCGAAAAAGCCGGTTTGGCTCTCCACAGTGAAAAGAAAAAGGGCTATTACGACCGGTTCAGGGGCAGAATTATTTTCCCTATTTTTACCGAGTCAGGGAAACCCGTTGCTTTTGGGGGAAGAACCATTTTTGATGCAGAGCCGAAATATCTGAATTCTCCAGACACACCCATTTACATCAAGGGTAAACTTCTCTATGGCATGAATTTCTGCAAGGACGCCATCCGGAAAAAAGGGTATACCATTCTTGTGGAAGGCTACACAGATTTCCTCGCCCTTTTCCAGGCAGGAATACCCAACCTAGCCGCTTCGCTGGGAACAAGCCTGACTTCTGACCAAGTCTCCTTTGCGAAACGTTTTGCCTCTCGAATGATCGTCAGTTTCGATGCCGACAAACCTGGTATAAAAGCCGCCGAACGGGCCATCTCTCTCTGTTTCGAAAAAGGAGTTCAGATAAGAGTTTTAAACCTCCCTCAGGGACTCGATCCTGACAGCTTTATCAATAAGTTCGGTGTGGAAAAATACAGAGAACTCTCTCAAAAAAGCACTCCTGGCCTCAAGTTCCTGATCGACACTCAGCTTCAAGCAATTAAAGAGAAATCCCCTGAAGAAAAAGCGCAAATTGCTAAAAACATCGTCAGCGAAATAGAAAAAATACCTGATTCTGTTGTTCGCAGCGAATACTTGAAACAGACAAGCGAACAGCTTTCGATCGACGAAGATGTCCTGAGATCGATGATCAAGAGAAAATCAACTGAAGAAAAAGAATTGGAAAAAGGAATCTTTCTGAATGCTGAAAAAAGACTCCTTCAGATCCTCCTCGAAGAAAAAGAAATCGCTCCTTACATCTTCGCTGAGATCAAAGAAGAATATTTCCAGGATCTGAAGAGCAAACCGATCTTTAACGCATTATCAGAGAGTTTCAGAAAAGGGAAAAGCTCCAGTCTCCATGAATTAAAACAAAAAGTGGATGCCACCCTTGTCAGCTCTTTATCGAAGGCCATGTTAGAGAAAGAGCAGAACGCAACCGTTGAAGAGGCTTTTGAGTGTCTCAACACGCTGAAACAGCTCTCGCTTGAGAATCTGGCAAAAAAATTAAATGCTGAACTCACACAACTGGAAAAAAAAGGGGAAAAAGAAAAAATACTTCCACTCATTAAGCAAATCCAGGATACAAAAAAAGAACTATCCATCTTATCGAAACGAAATTATCAAAACCTGAGTTATAATAATAGGGATGGTATAGAAAGAGAGAGAGATTAATAGTGTCTACAGAAAAAAAATCCCAAAAAGAAGGGATACATCAGCTTATTTCTAAAGGAAGAAAGCAGGGATATCTTCATTTCGATGAAATAGATAAAACCTTCCAAAAAGATAAGGATTCCAGGCGAGATTTTGAGAAATTTCTTAGCTCAATGGATGACTACGGCATAAAAATCCTCAACTCCAAACAAAGAGAAATAGTCCCTAAAAAAAGAAGGAGTGACCTCGTCTCTCTTCAGGGCTTGGAGCGAACGACTGACCCGGTAAAGCTCTATTTAAGAGAAATGGGGAACATCTCACTTCTCACGCGAGAGGGAGAGATTGCTATCGCGAGAGAAATAGAGAGGGGCGAAAAATCCATTATCAAAGCCCTCTCCAAAACTCGACTCGTCTTGAATGAAATTCTCTCTCTCGAAGAAAGGATAAAAGAAGAGCCAGATATCATCTATGAAATGTTCGAAATAGGCGAAGACGACCTTGCTGAAGGGAAACTCGAAGCGAAAAAGAAGCAGATTATGGCTAAAATAAAAAAAATCAGAGACCTCAGCGTTGAATTGGACAAAATCGCTTCTTTGAGAAAAAACACTCTGAAACGCGGACGCCTCATAGTCAATATGAGCAGCCTCATCAGGGAATTGAATATTCGTTCTTTCTACCGAGAAATAGTGATTAGTGAACTCCGCGAAAAACTAAGGGCCATTAACGAGTTAGAAGAAACAAAGGAAGAATTAAATCTTTCTCTCTCTCGTGTGAAAAGCAAGAAGCAAGAAGCGCTCCTGAAACAGAAAGTCAAAGATGTCAACAAGCTCATTAGGACTTACCAGAAAGAGATTGGGCTCGATTCTCAGGCTTTAAGAAAAACAATCCGAGCCATCGCAACAGGTAAAAAAGTCAGTGATCAGGCCAAAAAGGAACTGGTGGCAGCCAATCTGAGACTAGTCGTTTCTATCGCTAAAAAATACAGCAATCGTGGACTCCAGTTTCTTGACCTGATCCAGGAAGGGAACATGGGTCTGATGAAAGCTGTGGACAAATTCGAATACAGAAGAGGGTACAAATTTTCGACTTATGCCACGTGGTGGATCAGGCAGGCCATCACACGAGCCATCGCTGACCAGGCAAGAACAATCAGAATCCCTGTTCATATGATAGAGACAATAAATAAATTGATCAGGGTCTCGAGAAGTCTTGTCCAGGAAATCGGAAGAGAACCGACAAGCGAAGAGATAGCGAGGAAAATGGATATGTCAGTTCATAAAGTGAGAAAAATCATAAAAATCGCTCAAGAGCCAATCTCACTCGAGACACCAATCGGAGAAGAAGAAGACAGCCACCTGGGTGACTTCATCGAAGACAAGGTACTTCCTTCGCCTCCTGAAACAGTGATTAACATAAACTTAAGAGAGCAAATCGGAGATGCATTAAAATCTCTCACAGAAAGAGAGGCTAAAGTCTTGAAGATGAGATTCGGGCTGGGAGATGGAAACGAGCACACTTTAGAAGAGGTGGGGCAGCAGTTCAAGGTCACTCGTGAAAGAATCAGACAAATCGAAGCTAAGGCGCTGCGAAAACTCAAGCATCCCAGCCGAAGCCGGAAATTGAAATCTTTCACTGAAAATCACTAACCTGAATTATTCATAAAATCTGCCGACTTCTGCGCATAAAACCTCTATAGGTGGGTTAATCATCTCATGTCGGCATCAGATGAGTTTCCTCTCTCATCCAACTCAGTACAACACTAAAATCCCTTTCATTCATTCAGGTGAAAAACTCGAAAATCGTCCTCTTTTCCAAATTCTTGATCTTATCCACCGAGTAAAATTGACTTGATATTTGATATCTGTTATAAGAAAAAATAGGGCCTATAGCTCAGCGGAAGAGCCACCGGCTCATAACCGGCAGGTCCCAGGTTCGAATCCTGGTAGGCCCATTTACCCATAGAGGAAAAGATGTGGATATCGAGTTCGAAAAACTGATTCGACTCCAAAAGCTTGACGCTGATATCAAGAATACATCTCTTTTCCTCGATAACATTCCCCGCCAAATCGAAGATATCAACAGAAAAAAGGAAGAAAGCTCCAAGATTGTCACTCAAGCCAAAGAAAAAATGGCTCAAAACCAGAAAAAACGAAGAGACCTGGAAGCAGAAGTCAAGGATGTGAAGGCTAAGATATCTAAATATAACCTGCAACTCAATGATGTCAAAACCAACATAGAATACAAATCCCTTCTCAAGGAAATTGAAGAGGCCCAGAAGAATGTCAGCGAAATGGAAGACGAGATTATCAATCAAATGCTCACTGCTGACGAGATCGAAGAGGAAATTAAAGAGGCTACCCAAAAATATAATGAGGTGGAAAAGAAATTCTCAAAAGAAAAAGAGATTCTTGAACAAAGTCAAAAAGAATCTGAAGCCAAGAAAAAAGAGCTCATTTATGAAAAAGAAGAGCTCATGACCAAAATCCCGGCTGACCGGACCGGTCTCTACTTGAAAATATTCAAATCTAAAAACGGAATCGCCCTTTCCCCTCTTACGGGTGAGTTCTGCTCTCTCTGTCATATGCGTGTCCGGCCTCAGGTTTTGAACGAACTAAAAGGGAATGAGAAAATCATCCTCTGTGAGAACTGCGGCAGGATACTCTATTTCCCGGACAAAAAAGACTGACTTCAGGCCGTCTGAGAGGCCGATATCAACTTTCCTTGTACATCGCATCAATGAGGCTGCTGTACTTCTCCTCAACAACATTCCTTTTAACTTTATAGGTGGGGGTCATCTCTCCTTTATCTATCTCAAAATCCCTGTCCAGAAGACTGATCTTTTTGATTTTCTCATAAGAAGCAAGGTTCGGAGTGGACCGGTCAACCTCTCCTTCCATGAAATGCAGGACTTTTTCATTATCCAGCAAATCATCGATCTTCTCGTAAGGAATATTGTTAAATTTAGCGTACTCCTCTAATTTTTCGAAATTAGGTACGACTAAGGCCGAAAGAAACTTTCTCCTGTCTCCGATGGCCAATACATTTTCGATATAAGGATTGGCTTTAAGCAGGTTTTCAATCGGCTGAGGAGCGACATTCTTCCCTCCTGCGGTCACGATAATATCTTTTTTTCTATCTGTGATGACCAGTCGACCTCCCTCATCGATATGACCGATATCGCCGGTCTTGAACCATTCTCCCTCAAAGACTTCCTTCGTCTCCTCTTCTTTTTTATAGTACCCTTTCATCACGTTTGGCCCTTTAGCAAATATTTCTCCATCCTCAGCAATCTTTACTTCAACTCCTGGGATTGGAGCCCCGACTGTCCCGAATTTCAGATTTTCGAATGTATTGAGTGAAATAGCCGGTGATGTCTCAGTCAAGCCATATCCTTCCATGACAACGAGACCCATCGCATAGAAAAATTCTCCGATGTCTTTGGACAGAGGCGCCGCTCCTGAGACAAAGAACCTGACTCTTCCACCTGTTTTGGCGATAATCTTCGAAAAAACAAGCTTATGAGCAATTTTTTTCTTGAAATTCAACATCCCTGGAATCGATTGTTTCTCAAGCTTTTTCTGAGCATACTTTCTCCCCACTTTAATGGCCCAGAAGAAAATTTTCTTTTTTAA
>JASFPJ010000106.1:0-9933 GCA_050116035.1 Candidatus Aminicenantota bacterium
CAGTTTCACTCCAGAAGAAAAAAGGATGAAAAGAGAAATAAAATTGTTATGACAGACCATGATTTCCCCTCGGTCATTTATGCAATCTCAAAAATATCTGAGGTTATGGGATGGACAGTCAAATTGTTGAACAGTCATGGGGAACCAGGGATGGATGCGGAGAAAATTATTAATGCCATTGATGACAGCACTCTTTTTGTGGCCACCTCTCACGTCTACTTCAAATCCGCGTACATTCAGGATATCCAACGGATTGCAGCCAGAGCCCGTGATGCTGGAGCCTTGTCTCTTATTGATGGGTATCATGCTCCCGGAACGATTTCAGTGGATGTCAAGGAGCTCGGTGTTGATTTTTATGTAGGAGGCTGTTTGAAATGGCTCTGTGGCGGGCCGGGAAACGCCTTTCTCTATGTCCGACCGGAGATGGCCGAAAAGCTTCAACCTCATCTCACCGGCTGGTTTGCCCACAGAGAGCCTTTCCTCTTTGCTCAAGATATGGAATTCACTCAAGGCAGCTACAGGTTCATGTCGGGGACTCCTCCTGTTCCCTCGCTGTATACGGCTCAGGCAGGTCTGGACATAATCAAGGAAGTCGGAATTTCCGGAATAAGAGAAAAATCATTGGTTCTGACTGATTCGATCATCAAAAAAGCAAAGGAAAAAGGATTCCACCTGTATACTCCCGAGGAAGCGCATATTCGAGGAGGAGCGGTTTCCTTCGGACTGCCGCATGCTTTGACTGTCAAGCTGGCTCTCGAGGAGAGGGGGATTAAAGTGGACTTCCGAAAGGGTGAGGGAAAGGAACCGGATATCATAAGGGTCGGCCCCCATTTTTACTCAAAAATGGAGGAAGTTGAGATTCTCTTCCAGGAAATCGAAGCCATATATTCTTCAGGAGAATATAAAAAATTTAAAGGCCACATCCGGCATGTGACTTAATACACAGGGGACCATATTTTTTGAACTCTTATCGTATGAATCAGGCCTTGGGAGTTGGAAGATTGGGGGCAGGCTTTTACCCGGACAGCTAGATTAAGCCTTAGTTTTTGTCATAATGCATCAATCCTGTTAAAGCCTGATCCCAAACAAGATTCTTGGCCTGACATCATTATTGTTCGGGATTAGCGCTTGTTTACAGTGAAGCCATTCTAATGTATATTGATATTATCGACAGGGTAGAGAAATGAACAAGATTACCAGGCGAAATTTTATGAGCGAATCATTGATATTAATGGGGTCAGCTTTATTCTTCCCTTCAAAATCGATTCCTGGAATACCGCGGAATTTCTCTACCACTGCACAAAGTTCAGGGATATACCCTTCCTATCTGGCCTTGGAGAAAAAAGGAGAACTGTCCAGGCGCGTGAAAGAATTGCAGTCGTTCTATGAAAGCTGTCAACTCTGTCCTCGAGACTGCCGAGTCAACCGGTTGGAGGGTCAAACCGGAAAATGTCAAGCGACATCCAAGGTGAAGGTATCCAGTGCCCAAGCGCATTTTGGTGAAGAACGTCCGTTAGTGGGTCAAAGGGGTTCGGGAACAATATTTTTCTCTAACTGCGGATTGAGGTGCGTATTTTGCCAGAATTATCAAATTAGTATTGAAGGCGAAGGGATAGAGATATCCGATCAGCGTTTAGCAGAGACAATGGTCAAAGTTCAGAATATCGGATGCCACAATATCAATCTTGTGACTCCAACGCATTATTTGCCCAATATTATAAATGCTGTCCAGATAGCAGCCCGAAAGGGTTTGCGGATTCCTCTGGTTTATAACACAAGCGGCTATGAAAAACTGGATATCCTGCAGCTCCTGGATGGCATAGTGGATATCTATCTTCCGGACAGCAAGTATATGGATCCTGAACATGCGGCCAAGTATTCATCCGAAGCTTACAATTATCCCTATTATGCCCAAATTGCACTCAAAGAGATATTCCGTCAGGTGGGAGACTTGGTTGTAGACAGTCGAGGAGTGGCTGTAAAAGGCCTCATCCTGAGGCATTTGATAATGCCCAACAGGATAGGGGGCACAGAGAAATTTCTCAAATTTGTTGCCGAGGATCTTTCCAAGAACACTTACCTCAACCTCATGAGGCAGTATCGGCCCGAGCATAAAGCATTCGATTATCCCGAGATCGCCCGGCGAATCAAGCGGAGTGAGTATGAGGAAGTACTAGACTGGGCTGAAAAATATGGTCTCAACCGCCTGGATAAGTGATCCTAAACTGAAATTTCCTGCAATTTTCATTTTTTGTGGTATAATGCCAGGAAGGGAAGCGGAGCTTCTCATTCGTCTAACAGGACAGAGAAACGTGTTGAATAAATCTGTGATATTCCTTAAATTACTCATAGGGATGGATTTTTAGTTGAGAAGATTGTTTCGATGAGAACAAAAAGATATTTCCTCCTTTTTTTCCTTTCGCTTTTTCTTTTGACTAGTGGGCTCTACCCTGAAATCGAGTATCCGTGGAAAAACATCTATATTGGCGCATTGGAAGCAAGAGCGTGGAATGGCCTGGTTCTCTCTCCTCAAGAAAACAATGTATTTGCTTTTCGGTTTAGAGCGGAAAAAGAGGGAGAAATCGTGGATGGAAATGATATTTACTATCTTATCTCTGAAGTCGGTCCTCATTCTCCCGACGGTCAGTATGCCAGGTTGAAACTCGATTTAAGCCTGCCATTTAACATGAGAGATGAGACGCCTATCCTGATCAAGCCTCCTTCAAGCTCGGATACGTTTATTTTAGAGTGGTCTCGCCAGGATGAAAGGACCGTTGTCGGTCGAATCAGGGCTCCTGAGGGAATGATCATTCATCTTGTGCACTATTTTCCCTGGGATATTGGGGGAATGTATCGTGTGTTATCTGATGGACATGTCAGAGGAGAAAACACTGGATTCAGTGACTTTCAGTATTTACTCTGGACGGAACCCAAAGGAAATGTCACGACTGAATCCGAAGGGGAAGAAGTGGTTCTTTCTTTCTCGACGGACGACGATCAATATATCTATTTTGTTGCTGGGGTGGGGGAAGAAGAAAATTCCATCAGCGATCAGATTAACCGCTTAAAAAGTAGAAGAACGATTGATTCTATTCTGGAAGAGGAAGAGAAGAGGTACATGAACAGAAGAGTGAAGGTGGAAGGGCTCTATGAGGGGGCAGCCAGAGCCATCTCCAATAATCTGTTCTGGACCACTCTCTACCAGCCAGGACATAACAGGATTTATGCCCCATTGGGGCGAAACCGGATTTTGCCAACTCCTGAAGGAAATCCAGGACATTGGACAATATTCGAATGGGGATCTTTTTTCAATGCGCTGGAAGCATCCATTGAGAGTTCAAAACATGCCAAAGAAATTATAAAAGCTGTGCTTGAAACTCAATATCCCAACGGAAACATCCCCAACTGGCGCGGCCGATTTGGTGGGACTCCTGACCGCTCTCAGCCTCCGATAGGATCATATGTCGTGTATAAACTGTTCCAGAGGCTGGGGGATGTAGACCTGTTGAGCTATGCCTATCCTTACCTTGCGAGATGGCATGCATTCTGGAAAGAAGAAAATGCCAACGGTCAATCCCGCAGGGACGGTAATGGCGATGGCCTTCTAGAATGGGGGACAGATCCAGAGTATCTCCCTCAAATCGTTCCCTCCTGGCAGGAGAATGCCGAAGGGAAAAATAGAGCGACATGGGAATCAGGGGAAGATGATTTACCGAATTGGGATGAGGCTTCTTTTAATCAGGATACCGGAACATTGACTGTGAATAGTGTTAGCCTGAACAGCCTTTACACGCTGGATGCGTGGTGCCTTGCTCAGATTGCTGATATTCTGGATCGGAGGGAAGACTACGAACACTATCTTTCTGAATACGAGGAGATGAAAGATTTGATTAACACCGTGCTCTGGGATGATAAGGAAGGTTTCTATTTTGATCGTCATTGGGATGGAAGATTTTCATCAAAAAAAGCCGCCTCCAATTTTTATCCTCTTCTTGCCAGGATTCCTGATAGAACGATGGCTTTGCAGATGAACAAGCATCTTCTCAATCCCAAAGAGTTTTGGGGAGACTTTGTCATCCCCACAATATCCCGAGACAATCCGGCCTTTAATAGAGATCATTTTTCCTGGAGAGGTGCCATCTGGTCTCCCACGAATTACCTCATCTATCAGGGGTTAAAAGCCTATCGATTGGATGCCGTGGCTTCGGAATTTGCCAAAAGAAGTTATGAGCTATTTCTCCGCACCTGGGAGAATTACCAACTTTGTCCTGAGAGTTTCGATGCGCGGACCGGAGCAGCCAGAGGACATGAGTTTCAAAGCTGGGGTCCCCTCTTCACTTTAATCGCTCTGGAAGAATATCTGGATTTTACTCCCTGGGAAGGATTCAGGTTTGGAATGATCAATCCTGAAGAAAAAGGAAAGCTTTCAAGGATGTCCATTCAGGGCCGTCATTATGAGGTGGATGTTTCCCATGCCATGATCAGGCTTAAAGAAGAGGATAGAGAGATTATAAGGACAAACGGAAGCGCTGTGTTCCGCCGGTTTCTGTATTCAGAGAATGAGATATCCTTTGAAATCAGCGCAATCGAGAGAAGGGATATCAGAGTTCAGTTTCTAGTCGAGGGGAAGTATCAGGTCTTGGTGGATGATGAATTGGTGAGTCTGCCGAAAGGGAGATCCTGTCGGATTAGAGTTCCCGAAGGTGACCATTTTGTGCTCCTCCAACTCCTGGAAAGAGTGGATTAGCTCAACCCCTATTCCCCGTATCCAACGTAAAAATCACAAATAAAATAATCTAAGTTGTTGTTATCTATAAAGATAGATGTTATTCAAGACATTGAAAATGAAACACACAAAGGGTGAAAGATAAAACGTTTAAGCCTTTGAATATGAGAGATGACACCAAAGCATGATTATTAATAATTAATATTTTTGTCGTATATCAAAATTTATTTTTTTCTTAGTAAACATAAATGTTAACATTCAAGTACAATAGATATAAGGGATTAAGGAGTCGTGCTTAAAAACTATTTCAAGATCGCTTACCGCCATATTTTAAGGACTAAACTGTTTTCGATAATTGACATCTTTGGTTTATCTCTGGCTATCGGGTGCAGCATAGTTGTATTCCTGTTTGTTGATTTTTGGGCGAGCATGGATTCTTTTCATAAAAATATAGATCAGATATTTTTAGTTGAAAATGTCATAAACAGAGATGGACAGATCAGCATCTGGGGAGATTCTCCTCTTCCTTTCGGACCTGCAGTCGAGAATGATTTTCCACAAATCATCCGCACTGTTCGAATTCAAACAAGGGGAGGTGTTGTTCAGTATGGAGACAAGATCTTCAATGAACGTTTTATGTTTGTGGATGAAGGCTTTTTCGACATGTTCACTTTCCCTTTGTTAGCCGGAAGCAAGGAGGCCCTACTCAATCAGAATACTCTATTCATGGATGAAGAGATGGCGTTGAAATATTTTGGAGATGAAAATCCTGTGGGAAAACAATTGACAATCAAGTTCGGTGATAAATACGTTGAAGATTTTTTTGTGGGTGCAGTTACAAAAAAACACCCGGAGAATTCAAGCATTCGGTTTAAGTTTCTTATCCCTTACAAGAAACAACGAGACCTGGGTTTAAAAGATTTCAACGACTGGAAACAATGGACGTGGGCGACTTTTGTCCAGGTGAGAAATCCCGCGGATATCCACACCATAAAAGAACAAATGCATCCCTATATCCAATTACAAAACGATGTCAATGAAGACTGGTCTGTCGAGGATTACATATTTGAACCTTTAACTGATCTCTCATTAAATTCGCATAAAATAAAAGGAGGGATTGGCTGGGGACCTCATCCTACCGAAATAATTGCCCTTTCAATCTTTGGGATATTCCTTCTCTTGTTGGCCTGCTTTAATTATATGAATATCGCTATTGTCTCAGGAACAAGGAGACTGAGAGAGATTGGGATTCGCAAAGTTCTCGGCAGCCGCAGGATTCATCTGATTACTCAATATATAGGTGAAAATACGTTGCTCTGCGTGTTTGCCCTGATTCTGGGAACAGGACTGGCCAAGCTGTTCTTCATCCCCTCGTTCAGCAACCTTTTTGATCTCCCGTTAAAATTAGATCTTTTGGGGAATATGCGCCTTTTAGCATTTCTTGTCTCGATGATTGCACTGACTTCACTGGGAGGGAGCGCTTATCCAGCGTTTTATGTATCCGGCTTCCAACCAGTAAATATACTTAGAGGAAAACAGAAGCCCAAAGGAAAGTCCTTGTTTACACGCATTCTGCTGACATTTCAATTTGCATTAACATTCATAACTGTTACCACCGCTGTTATTCTTGTCCAAAATGCCAGATACCAGAGAAATAGAGACTGGGGATATAATCAGAATGGAGTCATTACCGTGCGTCTGGACGGCAAAAAACACTACACAATATTCAAGAATGAGGTCGATAAAAATCCCGATATACTTCAGGCCGCCGGGTCAATGATCCATATTGGAAGAGGCTGGGGCGGTGCAGTCGCAGAGATCGCTGGGACGAAATACGAGATCAAATGTCTGTTTGTGGGATACGATTATCTGGAGACTATGGGAATCAGGTTAAAACAAGGCCGTTTCTTCGATAGGAAATTCAGCACAGATTTGGACCAGTCAATAGTCATTAATAATAAATTCGCAGAGAGCATGAATTGGGAGAACCCACTCGGGAAGACAGTTGTCATCGACAAAAAGACGTTTTTTGTCATAGGAGTCGTGGATGATTTTCATTACGCCTCTTTCCGCACAAAAATAGAGCCTGCGATTTTTCGCATGGCCGCCGAAGACAGGTTTGGCTACCTCTCGGTCAGGGTAAAGGCAGATGTTGTGCCGCAAACAGCAGAATACCTCAAAGAGACTTGGGCAAGATTGATACCGGATACTCCCTACAGAAGTTTTTTTCAGGACGAGGTATTCGAGTCGTACTTTAAAGACCAGAATAATATAATCAGACTCTTTTCATTCACCGCAGGAATTACATTGATTATTGCCTGCATGGGATTATTCGGTCTGGTTTCTATCAGCATTGATAAGAGGATGAGAGAAATCAGCATCCGCAAAGTGCTGGGAGCCACGATCGCCCATGTGGTCAGAATTGTGAATAAAGAATTTGTGACTGTACTGCTCGTCTCAACAGTTGTTGCATCGCCGCTGGGTTACTTGCTGTTGAAATCCCTGTTTGATTCCTATTATGAATACCACATACCGATCGCTCTACCGCCTTTTGTATTCACATTTGCGTTGATTGCCGTAACATCACTTATAACAATATCCTCACTCATCTACAAAGTGGTTGTTTCAAACCCGGTTGACATATTGCGGGAAGAATGAAGACTTCGCCCGATTAAACTCAATAACACTATCTCTCCCTAATGTTTTTTTTACTATTATTTACTCTGAAATGTTAGGGTAGAGATCCCATCCAGGATGGAACAGACGTCGCGCCATCTTTTGGGGCAGTATCCGGTCTCAAAGGAAATTTTTTTATTATTTCCACTCCTTTTTTTCCAGGTAGGCTCTCTTCAGCGTATCTCCTCGCACTCCCTGTCTGAGAGCTTCGAGCGCAAGAACTTCATCGGCAGGGATGTTGCCCAGGTTGACGTTGAGGCCCAGACGCAGGATCAGCGCCTGCTGCTGATTCTTCAAAGGTGCTTCCCAGATCAGGTTCTCTTTATCCTTGACTCCAGCAATGATGTTGTCGATTTCTTCGTCTTTGACCTTTCCTTCTGCATCAAAGATCCCCACTCCTTTTCCAGCTTCTCTCGCCTCGATAATCACTTTGAATGCGCCATTCTGTATGTCTTCTTCGATCAACTGATGGATGAGGGATATGGGAAGAACTTCTTTAGGGTCTTTTTTCCCGACCTCGGTTATGACTGTAAAGCCCTTATCCAGAGATTTATTTATGGTATCTTTCCTTGTTTGGCTGTCCATTTCAATCGTTCCATCCGATATCTCGATTGCTGAAAACTTCAAGTCTTTGGCTTTATCCAGATATTTATCTATAGATTTTTGCCAGATGGCGACTTCGAAAAATGTCCCGCCGGGCATCACATCAATATTAGCGGCTGTGATCATCTCATTCTTCCTCTTCAAAAGGGCCTCATCATAGAAGGCTGATGTTCCGAAAGTCAATTTGATGACATCCACAAATTCCCCGCAAGTTTCGATCAAGTCCTCGAGTCGGCGAATCCCCAGTCCTTTATCGATCACCATCGTGACGCCCGTTTGTCTGGGTTTGGACGTTCGTCCTCCAGCGGGCATCTCGATCACTCCATCCCAAGGTTTACTCATTTCGTTCTCCTTTAATCCAATAGTTCTCCCCAACACTCTTCCGGATTGGAGAGAACAGAGGCTGTTTGAATTATCGATTTATGCTGAACAAGCTGGCCGGCTGTGGAGAGACGTTTCTGAGCCATTTTCTCCTCGTCAAATCCCAGAACAGGAAGTCTGTCATATAGAATGAATGACTCTGATAATTTTTGGGTAATGTTGTCAAAAAGCGCTTTTGCAGCTTTTTTTCTGTCTGTGATGGGCATGAGGAGAAAACCTTTTCGGCCTTCTTCAATCCGGGGAAACAGAATGGTGACCGCGCTTGGATTCGTCAGTTTTTCGCTGTCATTTTTGTATGAAGAAAGGTCGAGTGCGATTTTTTTCTGCCACTCGTCCTCTGTCTCCTGCGTGTCGATATGACGCAAGAACTGGGGAAAGTTATGCATTAGCGTCCCCAGTCTCACGTTGTCCACCTGTGAGCCCATAAACCAGGATATAGTGTTTTTGTCTATCCGGAAATGCACGGTCTCCGTGGAAAAAAGCCTCAATCCTTTCGTCAGACCGCTGAGAAGATAGACTGTTTTTCCACTTCCCGCGCCGCCGATCACGACATACAGTTGATTCTTTTTTTGACTGGTGAGAGCACAGGCATGGAGGTTATAGATTCTGTGTTTTTTTTCAAGGAGGAAAAGTGAATATCTGTACAGAAAACCCTGATTTCCCCAGAGGCTGAACCTTAAATCTGAAGCGTCGCGAGAGAGCTTACGAATGGGGCCGGTAAAAATTGCCCGGTCCCCGAGGAATTCGCATGAAGGTGTGTCTTCTGATTCATGGATAGAGATGTATCCATCTAGGTTTTCAGAGTAAGAGATTTGTTCAACATCCATGAAATCTGTCAGGAGAGATTTGACTTCTATCTGGAGAGGAAAAGAAGGGAGAAGTTCTTCAGTGTTGGATTCGATTCCAATCCTTGTTTTGAGTATTTTAACGGCTGTCCTGTGCACAACTTCTTCCTTTTTCAAGATGATATATGATACACGATAAAGCTTAACTCCACAATATCGAGAAAAAAGAGAAAAAGGGGCAGTCCCCTTTTTTTAAAGAAGAGGGACAGTTCCTATTTTCCTCAGCAAAAGGACTGAAAGGGACAATCCCCCCCCCTGAAAAAAGGGGCCTATCCCCGGTCATTTTTGGGCGGAGTGGATGGCCGCAACTCCGAAGAAAAGAGGACGGTGTGTGACCTGAGGGAAACCCGCCTCTCGGATGATAGAGGAAAATTCCTCAGGTGGATAAAAGCGTGGAATCGTGGAGGAGAGGTAATTGTAACCCGCTTTTGAGCCTGAAAGAAAGTATCCTATAGGCTTCACAGCCAGTTTTATGTAAAGATGAAAAAGTGCCTTTATCATTTTTACAGATGGCTGGCTCGTCTCGAGGTTGATGAAGAACCCTCCCGGCTTGAGAACTCGATAGAATTCCTTCAGATGGTCGATGAGCACATCTTTCCTCGGATTGATGTTTCGAGTGGCAAAAGAAATCGTCACGATATCGAAAGTTTTATCCGGAAAAGGGAGACACGCCGCATCGGCAAGGACAGGGGAGAGGTTTGG
>JASFPJ010000107.1:0-9871 GCA_050116035.1 Candidatus Aminicenantota bacterium
TCTGTCATCGTCGCGTTGAACTCTCCGCCGCCTCTGTTGATGATGCTGATGTGCTGCATTCGCTCGACATTTTCTGACCCCATGAACATCATATTTTCCATCAGGTATGCGAGTCCTGTTTTTCCAGGCTCTTCGTTGATGGATCCGACTTTGTAGGCCACGACAACAGAAACAAGGGGCAACGAATAATCCTCAGAAAGGATGACATGTAGGCCATTTTTGAATTTGTATTGGGTGACAGGAAACGGAAAGTCTTTTTTCTCCTGGGTATGTAGATATGCGCTGCCTCCTAGAAGAGACAGGGATAAACAAAGGATGAGAAGCTTCGTTTTAAAACTTAAGATTTCATTCATGGATCGATGGCACAGACAATTAGAATAAATATCATAAATAATGTCTTAAATTCAAATTTGAAGTAAGGAAAGATGGCCTCTTTCCCCTAAGGCCTTTTTTATTCCCATTGAAAATACGCCCTTTTTATGTTATTTTTCCTTGCTACACAACTCACCTGTCTGTCAGGAAAAATGAGGTGATGCATGAGTAAAGATGGAAGACATTTATTTACATCTGAATCTGTTACGGAGGGTCATCCGGATAAGATTTGCGACCAAATCTCTGATGCCATACTCGACGATCTCATCGCTCAAGATCCCCGGAGCCGTGTGGCGTGCGAGACTTTAGTCACCACTGGACTGGTTTTGATTGCTGGAGAGATCACGAGTAAAGGTTACTGTGAGTTCCAGAAGGTTGTCCGGGAAGCGGTCAAGGAAATCGGGTACACGAGCGCCAAGTACGGCTTTGATTATGAGACTTGTTCTGTCATATCTTCCATCCACGAGCAATCTCAGGATATTGCCAGAGGAGTGGATGAGACATCAGGTCATGAACAGGGAGCCGGAGACCAGGGATTGATGTTTGGCTACGCGTGTCGTGAGACAGAGGAGCTTATGCCCTTGCCCATAATGCTTGCGCATAAGCTCGTAAAAAGACTTGCCCAGGTGCGGAGAGAAAATATTCTCGGTTACCTCAGGCCTGACGGGAAATCGCAGGTGACAGTGGAATATGAAGGACAAAGGCCCATAAGAGTGGATGCTGTGGTGATCGCTGCTCAGCATGATACAAAAATCAAGATGGATGATTTAAAAGAGGGAATCAGGCGTGAAGTCATCGGCCAGGTCATTCCTCCAGAGATGATCGATAAAAATACAGATATTTTCATCAATGAGACAGGTCGCTTTGAGCAGGGAGGGCCCTTGGCGGACACAGGAATCACTGGCCGTAAGATCATCGTGGACACTTATGGAGGCGTGGGGAGCCACGGAGGCGGCTGCTTTTCAGGTAAAGATCCGACTAAAGTGGACCGGTCAGGCTCATACACGGCCCGCTACGTGGCAAAAAATTTTGTGGCCGCTGGTGCGGCTGATAAGTTGGAGGTTCAGATTGCCTATGCTATTGGTGTTCCTCATCCTGTCTCGATAATGGTTGATTCTTTCGGGACCGCCAAAATCTCTGAGGATAAAATCAAGGAAATGATCCGGACCCACTTCAACCTCTCCCCCAAGGGAATGATCGAAGCTTTAGATCTGCTCCGGCCGATCTATAAAAAGACGGCCTGTTACGGGCATTTTGGCCGCACAGAAAAGGAATTCACATGGGAGAAGCTGGATAAAGTGGAAGCCTTGAGAAAAGACGCTGGCATTTAAGAATTGATGAATTAGAAAGGAAGAGAAGATGGATTATGACGTCAAGGATTTGAAACTTGCTGATAAGGGCAAACTCAAAATGGAATGGGCAGAGAGGTACATGCCTGTCCTGAATTCGATAAGGGAGGAATTTACCAAGAAGAAACCTTTCAAGGGAAAACGGATTTCTGCCTGTTTGCATGTAACCAGTGAAACGGGTAACCTGATGCGAGTCTTGAAACTGGGAGGGGCAGAGCTTGCCTTGACAGCATCCAATCCTCTCAGCACGCAGGATGAAGTGGCGGCATCTCTCGTGAAACATTACAGCATTTCAGTTTTCGCAATAAAGGGAGAAGATAAAAAAACGTATTACCGCCATATCAATCAGGCTCTTGACCTGAATCCTCAGGTCACAATGGACGATGGAGCAGACCTTGTGTCCACCCTTCACTCCGATAGAAGAGATCTCATAGAAGGAGTCATCGGCGGAACAGAGGAAACCACAACAGGCGTGATACGGCTGAAGAGCATGGCTAAGAATAAAGTCCTCTGCTATCCGATCATAGCGGTGAATGATGCAAACACCAAACATCTTTTTGACAATCGCTACGGAACAGGACAGAGCACTGTCGATGGGATCCTTCGAGCAACGAACATCCTTTTTGCCGGTTTGAATTTTGTCATTGCCGGTTATGGATGGTGTGGCCGGGGGATTGCCATGCGGGCTGCCGGAGCCGGAGCCAAGGTTATCATTTGCGAAGTGGACCCTCTCAGGGCCCTGGAAGCAGTCATGGATGGTTTTCAAGTTATGCCTTTGAAAAAGGCGGCTAAAGAGGGTGATGTCTTTGTCACGGCCACAGGAGACAAGAGTGTCATAAGCCGGGAACTTTTCCTGCTGATGAAAGATGGGGCAATCGTTGCCAACTCCGGTCACTTTAACGTGGAGATTGAAATACCCGCCCTGGAAGAGCTGGCTCAGAAAAAAAGACAGATGAAGGATTTCGTCCAGGAATACACGCTCAGCAACGGACGGAGGATTTATCTTCTGGCAGAGGGTCGATTGGTCAACCTGGCTGCGGCGGAGGGACATCCAGCCATGGTCATGGATATGAGCTTTGCCAATCAGGCTCTCTGTGTGGCTCATCTTTTCAGGAAAGGCAAAGATTTGAAGAATAAAGTTTATCCAGTCCCCGAGAGAATCGATAAAGAGGTTGCCCGGATGAAGTTAAAAACACTCGGGGTGAAGATTGACAGGTTAACCGCTGAACAGAGGAAGTATCTCTCTGGCTGGCTTGAAGGCACTTAAATAATCGGGATCATAAACGGGGTCAGACCTTAGTCACTTCAGTAAATATTTGAAGTCAGAGCTTGTTAAAAATCGAAGTCAGGAAACCGGAATAAAACTCTGAATCTCGATAACCAAATAAGGCCTGGTCCCACATTAACCAAATTACTGAAGTGACTAAGGTCTGATCCCAATTATTCTAAGGTCTGATCCCAATTATTTGATGACTTTTAAATACTGATCGATTTGTTTTTTTATTTCAGGATCTGTGACCCTTGGATAGATACTCACGAAAATGTTCTTGGCTTTCTGGTGTTCGTTGTTCTTGAAATAAGCAACCCCAAGATTGAAGTTAATCGTTACCCAATACTCCACGGCAAGGTCAGAGCCCACACTCGAGTCGGCTTGAAGGTTTTTGAGTGCCTTCTGGTAGCTTTCAATGGCCTCTGCGTATTTAAGCTGCCTTTCGAGTATCATTCCTCTAAGGTTATGAGCCAAACGGAAATCTGCATTAAAGAGCAGGGCTCTGTCGATGTGATCCAGGGCCTCTTGAAGATTGCCTCTCGACAAGTAGATTCTAGCTAGGTTGTAGTAAGGGAGTTCTCTCGATTTATAATTCGTATCTAAGATGGCAATTTTGAACTCTTTTTCAGCTTCTTCCAGGAATCCCAATTCCTGGTAGGCAACGCCGAGGTAGTTATGGGCCTCAGTCATACTTGGATCAATGTCCAGGCATTTTTTAAGATGGTTTATTGATGCCTGAAATTCACCTTTCATGGAGTAAGCGAGTCCGAGCGTGCAGAGAGCATGATTGTAGTTCGGTCTCAGGGCGATGGCTTTATTGAGGGTTCTAATGGCTTCGTCGAAGTCTCCATTTCTTAAATGGACCAGGCTCAAGTTATACTGGTATTCTGGGTCTTTTTCCCTTGCCCTTTCGAGCTTTTTCTGAGAAGAAGCACAGACCATCAAATTTAAACATATAATAAGGATTAGAGCTGTTTTAAACTTCATTTGACTCCTCCTGTTCGACTTAATATTCACTTTTTAATTTTCTTGACATTAAGTTTTGGAGAGCTTTCCTCGGATTCTTATTCTTGTAGAGCACCTGAAAGATCTGCTCACAGATAGGCATTTCGATTTTTTCCTTTTTAGCCAGTTGATGCACAGATAGAGTCGTTGTGATACCTTCGGCCACCATCTTCATCGAGGAGACTATCTCATTTAGAGATTTTCCTTTTCCCAACTCCGAGCCGACGTAGTGGTTCCGGCTCAATTTTCCTGTACACGTGAGCACCAGGTCTCCAATGCCTGCCAATCCGGCAAAAGTTTCTTGCCTTGCCCCTAATTGTACACCCAACCGGGTCATTTCGGCTATACCTCGCGTGACAAGGGCCGCGACTGAATTGCCGCCGAATTGAAGGGAATCTGAGATTCCTGCGGCGATGGCGATCACGTTTTTTACAGCTCCCCCCAGTTCAACGCCGGTGATATCGTCGGATGTATAGGTCCGAAGGACCGGGCTAGAAATGGAATGCTGGATTTTTTTAGCCTGATCCAGTTCTCTTGAAGCCAGGACCACTGCGGTCGGATGGCTTTCCGCCACCTCCTTTGCGAAGCTTGGTCCAGAAAGGACAGCGATCCGCGGGCTGAAGTAAGGAGAAAAGACCTCCTTCATTACTTCGCTCATTGTTTTCAAAGAGCCTTCCTCTATCCCTTTGGTCAAGCTAACGACCATGTGCTGGGAAGACAGATGTGGAGCGATCTGTTCGTAGATCTTCCTGCAAAATTTGGAAGGCACGGCGATAAAGACGGTTTCCGAGGAAGAGAGAACGTCTTTGATAGTGTGGAAGAAAGAAACCGCAGGGGGGAAGACAAATCCAGGCAAGAAAGTCCGGTTTTCTCTGTAATGAAGCATTTCCTCATACACTTCTTTTTCTCTAATCCAGAGTTGCGTTTCGATTTTTAACCGGCCGAGGTGAAGGGCAAAGGCGGTTCCCCAGGTTCCTCCTCCGATGACACTGACTTTCATCTTGCTTTCTCTCCCAATTTTCTTTCATGGCCCTTAACCAGTCTTGCAATATTTTCCCTGTGCATGAACGCAATGAGAATGAAGAGGACGATGCCCAGGTAGACGATTTCGATCTCATTTTTCCACAAGAAGGTGAATAGAGGATAACTCATGAGAGCCAGGAGTGAACCCAGGGATACATACCGGCTGATTCCGACCATGAGTGTGAATACAGCCACGCTGAGAAGCAAAGGAATGAAGGCGAGCACGGCATACGCACCCAAAGCTGTTGCCAGACCTTTTCCTCCCCTGAACTTGAGGTAAACAGGGAAACAGTGCCCCACTACAGCTAAGAGGGCACAGACCAGAGCCAACGTAAGGTCTTCAAAAAGCTTTAAAGCGAAAAGGACAGGGAGAATTCCTTTGAGAGCATCAAACAGAAGGACAGGGACAGCATATTTCCAGCCTTTAAGGCGGAGCATGTTCGTCGCTCCGGTCGACTGACTTCCGAAATCGCGGATATCCTTTTTCTCACTGATGTAAAAAAGAATATACCCCGAGGGGATAGCTCCGAAGAGGTAAGAAAGTCCGGCAAACAGTATCTTCATTTGAGTTCAAATTCAGATAAAACAGAATATTCAGCCCCTGTAGGCTTGAGAACACTCCTGAAAAAAGTGATTTTTTTTGCTTCCATTTCTCCAAAATTTTTATCTCTGTGTGTTTCGAGAAAATGCAGAGTTTCTTTGATGTTGGAGATGGTTTTGACTCTTCCCAGGGTGAGATGTGGATGGAATGTTCTTCGTTCTTTCGGGAATCCTAAGCTTTCCATTTCTTCTTCCAAGTGAGATTGAAGCCTCTTCAGGTTATCCACTTCTTCTACAGCCACCCAGAGCACTCGGGGATTCTTGCTCTTTGGAGGAAAGTAGCCCGTTCCTTTTACCCGAAGGGGAAAGGGCCCGTGTTTTTCCGAAATCCGTTTCAAGACGCTTTCTATGCGAGGAACTTTTTCTTCGTTAATCTCACCCAGGAATTTTAGTGTGAGGTGCATGGCTTCCGGTCTGACCCATCTGATACCTCGCCTCTCCGGACTGCGTGCATTGAGCTCACTCACGAATTGTGAAAGAGCTTTTTTTATCTCTGGATCAAGATTAATGGCAATAAAAGTTCTCAACTCAGTTCTCTTTACTCTTGGGATTTTTCAAGAAGTATCTTCTCACCATGTCCAGGGCTTTTTGGGCGGACTGGAATTTTATCGTCTCCCGGTTCCCTAAGAAAAGATTCTTCACCACATCTGTCCCTTTATCCGAAGCCAGAGCGGTGTAGACGAGGCCTACCGGTTTTTCAGGAGTTCCCCCTGTGGGGCCCGCTATTCCGGTAATGGCGAGCCCAAGGCTCGAGCGGGTTTTTTCCCTAATGCCGACGGCCATGGCTGTGGCGACCTGAGGGCTGACGGCTCCGTGTTGTTCGATCAAATCTGTGGAGACTCCTAAATGGTAAATTTTGGCTTCGTTGCTGTATACCACCATGCTCTGAAGAAAATAATCCGAACTTCCAGAGATATTTGTGAGCCTGTGACCCAGATACCCTCCTGTACAGGATTCGGCCGCTGCTAGAGTTTTTTTGTGGAGACGCAGTAGCCTCCCCACCACTTCCTCGAGCTCTTCCCCGGTTGTGGAAAAAACATTATCTTTAAGCCTGCCGAGAAGATCATTCTCCATCTGCTGCATGATTTCCTCGGATTTCTCCTGGCTCTCTTCAGAGAGAACAGTGAT
The DNA here is from genome assembly GCA_050116035.1 of Candidatus Aminicenantota bacterium. Taxonomy (GTDB): domain Bacteria; phylum Acidobacteriota; class Aminicenantia; order Aminicenantales; family Aminicenantaceae; genus SOIA01. The sequence goes on from JASFPJ010000107.1 coordinate 6,748, forward strand.
GTGGATTTCAATCTGACCGGGATACGCAAGCGTCGTGAGTCGTGTGTGGGGCTCTTGCGGATAGAGGTCGGTAATAAGGGTTTCTATTTTTGATTCAGTCAGCCCTGTTATTTTCAGGGCCCCGCGGGCTGTGAATTTCTTCCTGAATTTCTGGAGGGATGGCCAGACTGAGGCGTCAAACATGGGTTTGAGCTCCTGAGGTGGCCCGGGAAGGAGAATGACTATCTCAGAGCCTGTGTCCAGCCAGAGCCCGGGCGCCGTGCCATTCTCATTCTCAAGGATTTCGGCGCCTTCGATGATATAGGCCTGTTTTTTGTTGACAGGAGGCATGGACATTCCCCGACGTTTGAATCTACTCTCAATCTTCTGGAGAAGCGTCTTTTTAAAGATGAGTTTTCGTTCGAGAGCAGCGGCAATCGCTTCGCGGGTTCTATCATCTTTGGTCGGCCCCAGGCCTCCCATGGCGATAACGATGTCTGCCCGAGTGAGAGCTTGTTTGATGCAGAGGACAAGATCATCCCATTCATCCCCGACGATTGTTTTAAAGGAGACTTCCATTCCCAGGTCATTGAGGCGCTCAGTCAAATAGAGAGAATTGGTGTCCTGAGAATAGGGAGTCAGAAGCTCTGAGCCTATCGCCATAATCTCGATTTTACAGTCTTTTTTTGTCTTCATTTCAAGAGTAAATAAAGATTGACGATCACTCCCGCATAAATCGCAGCAACAACGTCATCCATCATGATTCCCCAACCTGCAGGAAGGGCTTCCACTTTTTTAATGGGATAAGGCTTAACGATATCGAAAACCCGGAAAAGGATGAAGCTGGCAAGAACTGGAAACCAGGCCTCGGGCGTCCTGAAGAGAACCAAAAGCTGTCCGCATGCTTCATCGATTACAATCTTCCGAGGATCCTTCTTGTTGGATTCTGCAGAGAATTTTGTGGATGTGTAGACACCGATGAGAAAGAGAAGAAAGAGGATCAAGAGGTAGAGAGACCAGTTGAGCTGATAGAGATAGAATTTATACGCCAGGATGACCGCAAAACTTGTGATTGTGCCGGGAGCGATTGGGAAGTAACCCAAGCCGAAAAATGTGGAGATGACTTTTGACAATAATTTCATCGGGCAAGTCGTCCGTATAAATCATATACATCCCTTCCTGTGATTTCAACCTTTTGAATGGAGTTGACCACATCAGTCCAATCATGGGGCTTTTCGATGAGAATCACGCTGTCTACTTCTGGAGCTTGGAATTTTCCCCTGCCGATGAGTACGCTGGGATTCTCTTTGGATGTTCCTTCAATCAGTGCATCTACTCGCTGGTTGAGATATCTTTCGTTCTTATGGAATGAAATATCTGCCTGGATTTCCATGATTTTATCTCTTCTTCTGTTCTTGACACTCTCTTTGATAGGATCGCCGAAAGAGAAGGAGGCGGTGCCCTCTTCTTTGGAGTAGGAGAAGACACCCAGATAGTCAAACTGGGCTTCATGCACAAATCTTTTCAAATGATCGAATTCTTTTTTGCCCTCTCCCGGAAAACCGACGACCAGAGATGTCCGGATGACGACATCCGGGATTGAATTTCGTAATTTCTCTATGAGTGCTAACGCTCTTTTTCCATCCATGGCTCTTTTCATTTTTTTGAGTATCTTTGTATCGGAGTGCTGAAAAGGAATATCCAGATAAGAACAGATTTTATCTTCCTGCATGATCTCTATTATTGGATCGCTGATCTCCTCGGGATAGCCGTAAAGGATACGGATCCAATCGATGTTTTTTATTTTCAGGAGATTCCGGAGGAGAAGAGTCAAGCCTTCCTCCATCCCTTTGTCCCGGCCGTAATAGGTTGTATCCTGAGAGATGAGGTTGATTTCTTTGACACCCTGAAGGGAGAGTGCTTCGACTTCTTGAACAATAGAGGAAATGGGACGGGATTGATAGGGGCCTTTGATCAAAGGGATGGCACAGAATGAGCATTCGTGAGAGCATCCTTCAGAGATTTTGACATAACTCCATGCGGGCGGAGTTTGCCTGGAGCGGGGGGACGAATGATCGTAGAGGAAGCTGTGTGTGGATTTTTCAAATGTTTTCCCTTCGATAGCATCTACGATTTTGTCAAAGTCATTCACTCCCATCCAAACATCAATTTCAGGGAATTTCTGTTCGAGCGAGTTTTTGTATCTTTCGACATAACATCCGACGGCAATGACTTTTTTCTCTTCTTCCTTTTTTTTAAAAGCGACAGCTTCTTTTATGGCGTCGCGAGCCTCTTTTTTGGCTGGTTCGATAAAACCGCACGTGTTGAGGACAATGATATCGGCTTCTTCTGGATTGGTGACAAAGGAGTACCCGGCTTTCTCCATATATCCAAGCATGACTTCGCTGTCGACGAGGTTCTTCGCACATCCAAAACTGATGAGAGCGATCTTCTTCATATCAGTTCAATTTTAATTTGTTGCTTGTTATTAGTAAACCGCAAACAGGACAATAGCGGAGAAATAGGGGACAGGCTACTTTTTTATGGGGGACTGTCCCTTTAAGTCCTTATTATAAAGAAGAGAGGGACTATCCCCCTTCTTCTACAAAAAAGTACCCTGTCCCCTTTTTCTTCTGAATGCGGATTTTTAAGAATGGGATGCCTGAGATGGAGGACTATTTTTGAGTCTGCGTTATTTTACGAACAGGAAATAAAGAATGGCAAAAAGGATGAGGAGGATGAGGAAATAATATTTCTCACTCAAAATACCGAGTTTGAAGTTTGGTTCAACTGTGGGACCATCTGTGAAAGGCTTCAACCTAGGAATGAATCTTCGAGTGTGGGCACTGTATTCTTTAAACATGGCTCCAAACTTATCCGCTAAAAATTTCTCCTCATAGGGGATAAGAATGGAATAGACCGTGATGTAATGGAGGAAAAATATGACATATCCATACCACTCATTGAAGGCTAAACCGAGAGCCAGCCCTATAATGAAGTTCCCAAGGTAAAGCGGATTCCGGATGTAGGCGAAAGGGCCTGAAGTGCAGATGTAGTCTGCGTTGATTATGGTTGTCGTGTGGCCGCCCGAAAGATAACCGGCAGAATAAATCCTTAAGGTTATTCCGAACAGCATGAGGATGAA
>JASFPJ010000108.1:0-9813 GCA_050116035.1 Candidatus Aminicenantota bacterium
AATATGGTTAGCCGTTGAATAAGTGAGATTTCGATGAGTATGAATCCTACCCCCAGCCCAACGAAGTATACCAGGCTGCGGAGACGGTATTGAACCCTTCGGATCTCTGCGCTTCGACTCAGATAAAGGGGCATGAATATCGTGAGTATCCCAATAACGCCAAAGCTTACGAACATCCCGTAGAGAAGAGGCAAAGCGATACGGCGGGCCGCGTGGTCTTCGGGATCAGAACGGAAAATGTCGCGGAAATATCTCATGAAGAAGAAAAAGGGCCGATTATCAGTGGGGGGATTGATATTCTTGGGATATGACTGGATGAAATCCTCCCTGCTTTTTTGACCGTACGCCTTGGGATGGATCAAAGCTCTAAACGTGTTGGAATAGTCCGACGGATCCAAATTCTCCTTGCCGGTCTGGGGAGCGTAAACCACACTGTAATCATATTGCTTAGCGGTATTGACGACAGTTGAAATTTCATCGGGTATAAACACGCCTTTCTTGAGAAGCACTGTGGCTCGCCGGTAATTAGGCCGGCTCTCAACCACAACGATCAACCGCTTTTCAATGTCATCAACTCCGTTATCCATCAAATACTGTATGAATATATTGCTCAGGCGCAGGGCTTCGTCCCAGCTAAAATAGCGCGAGATGGAGAGGATCCCATCCTCCTTTAGATGTGTGTAATAATCCTGAACCGCCTCATAGGTATAGAGAGTGTTTTCGTTGAAGAGATAGGCGCCAGATGCTGAGGAAGCCCAAGAGTCTATCATGGTGATCAGAATAATATCATAAAGATCTTTAGAACCAGCAGTGAAGTTGCGTCCTTCACTAATATGCAGTGTTACGCGCGGGTCCTCAAAGATATGGCCTATATAATCACCATAAGTTTCAGTGACCAGTTTCCGGAATACAGGATTGATTTCTACAGCTGTGATCTTTTTTTGATTAAACAGGAGGGATGTGAATACATCTTTACCTCCTCCAGAGCCGATAATCAGGACGTCAGCGTTTGACTTGAGATGATGAACGATTTCGAGAGAGTCAGCTTTCATGTAACCAGCCTTTGAGAAATCTCCGTCAAACCGATACATCAGAGTCGGAGCTCCTGCATCGTTAGTCACTCTCATTGTCTGGTATTTTTGGTCTTTATAAGTATTATTTTTTGGCGCAAACACTGCTACTCGAGAAACCGGACTCCATTTCTCAAATATCTTTCTTCTTTCAAGCTCTTGAATAGTTGATGTCAAGTAACTTTTAATGTTAACAACCTTCAATAGATCCCATCGATCATTAACGAAAAACAGAAATATGAAAGTCACTACCAAAATTCCCAACAACACTTTTGCCCTGCGCAGTTTCAACTCAAGAGAAAATGCCAATGCGGCGAGACAAGCAAAGATAGAGGCCACGAAAGTTATCGAAGGAGCGCTGAAATGGAAAAGGAGGGGAACCACAATAAGACATCCTAATGATGCGCCCACAAGATCGCTGAAATAGACCGTGCTGATTTTTGCACTGTAACGGAACAGGGCGATGGTTATGCACATCGCCGCAAGGAAAAAAGATATGAATAAAAACAGCAATTGCAGCCCCAGAATCAAATAGAAGTCTGCCTGGAAAAGCTTGAATCTGGATAGATCCACATTGAGATGGAAATAAATCGCTATAGGAGTAAACAACGCGAAAAGAACCGAAAACCTTATCAGGTGCTTTGCGTAATTATCCCCCACCAGCCTCTTTGCATATACATAACAAAGAACCCCAGCTGCAGCTATGCCTAACAGCGCTAAGGATATGGCCAAAAAGCCGAAGTAATACCACAACGTCACTGAAAAAATACGAGTGATGTTCACTTCCAGAAGCAGAGTAGCCAGTGCAATAAAACCCACTCCAGCAAGTAATGGTTTGGGCACATCTTTCATCATAAATACCTTTCGATAATGAAGAATGTGTGATTCTTGGGTGGAGAAGGGCGCTCGGCTAAAAAGCTGAGGTTGGGAGTATGAATGATCTCATGTTTTCCAAAGAATCCAGTTCTTTTGGTTAATTTTTTCTTGGCCGTCTGGAGATTCTTTCGGCGGAAAACAGAGATGTCCCCGGCAGGGATCATTTAAGCCTCACACTCGCCATAGAAGCGATGGGAGTCAGGGTAATCAGACTGGCATTTGGGGTATTTGATTTCCATTAATCCCTTTGCTTGCTGGTTACATGGTAATAATTTATGAGGTAAGTGTCAACACCACACGTCTTCCTGTCGCGTCTTCCAACAGACTTCTTCGAATAAAATCGCGTGGAAAGAGGACAATTTAAATAATCTTAAATGCTTTTTAATTAAATTGAATTTGAGTTTGAGTTGTGCTAGTATTACATACGTTGAAATTGAAGAGACCTGCCCGTTTTTAAGAAGAGGCAGGGATCACAGAGGATTAGGGGAAATTTCAACAAGAAAAAAAACATTCCCTCCCTTATTAAAAAATCAAATATTAAAAGGAAAGCAGAATGAATATTTACGTAGGGAATTTACCACGGGAGGCGACAGAAGATGATTTGCGGAAGGCTTTTGAAGCCTTTGGGGAAGTCTCATCTGCAAAAATCATCACAGACAGATTCACCGGGGATTCGAGAGGATTTGGATTTGTGGAGATGTCCAACAGTACTGAGGCACAAGCCGCTATCTCCGGACTTGATGGCAAAGATTTAAAAGGAAGCAATCTCAGGGTCAATGAGGCCCGCCCTCGTCGTGATGACCGTCGAGGTGGAGGAGGATTTAGCCGAGGGAGACCCGGGGGAGGAAGACGCTTCTGATAACCGGGACTCAATCATTTAAAACTCTAGCTAAATTTTGCATTAGAGCCTACTTGGGGGTTGCTTGGTTTGACTGCTTGCCCCCCCAATTCATAAACACACCACTCATTCTAGTCAAAAAAAGGGAAAATTCTGCCTGAAGGATGCCTGACTTATCTTCTTGACAGTTTACTCATATCAGGCTGTTCGATGACCAGCCTCCTGTGATAGGTGGAGCGCCTCTAAGTGGAATGTAAGAAGTTGTGTTAAACTGATAAATTTCAAAAAGGAATTCTGAATGAAAAGATACGAGAGAAAAGAAAGAAAGAAAAGAGAAAGGACGAGAGAGAGAAGAAAAAGAGAAAAAAGAAAAAGGAGAAATATAGCGTAAACTGGGAGATTTTTTTTAAGAGTATTAGCAGCTCAGTTCTTTTCGTCCTGAGATATTTCCCCTTCACCAATGATATCCGGTCCTGTTTTCCGGACCCATTTTCCCCTGGATGGGAGTGATCTTCTTCAAGAATTTACTGATTCCCAAATTTTTCAATTCATAAAGAGTCTCGGTCTGTCTTGATTCTTTTTCCTATGTGCATTTTTAGATTTGGTATTAGAGCTACTCTTTTTTTTAAATCCATTGTTTCGGAAACTCTTTCCAGAGCTGAATTCTAAGCTCCTATCTGTGGCAAAAAGTTCAATGTCCGCCGATTGAACAGGAATCTTCATCCCGATAAAAGATTCAATGGCATCGAGGTGGTCGGCAGTGCCTTCGCTGGCCAGTGAAATAGCCTTGCCAGAATTCCCGGCGCGGGCTGTCCGTCCAATCCGGTGCACATAATTTTCACAGTCCTGGGGAAGGTCATAGTTAATCACCATTTCCAGGCTGTCAATATGGAGTCCTCGGGCGGCAACATCTGTGGCGACCAGAAAAGCGAACTTACCAGCCATGAAATCGTTAATGATTTTCAATCTTCGACTCTGCGGAAGGTCACCGGTCAGGTGTTGGCTGCGGAATCCGTTGTGCTGCAGCTTCTTGGACAGACGGAAAGCGGCATGCCGCATATTCGTGAAAATCAGGGCGTTCTGAGGAGCCTGAGCCTTGAGAATGCCCAGCATGAGATTCATCTTGATATGGCTTTTCACATGGTAGAGTTCCTGTGAAATCGTATCCACTGTCATTCGCTCCGGAGTGATTTCGATGAACACCGGACGGTTCATGTGCTCGGCAGCGATTTTTCTGGAGAAGCGGTTCAGAGTCGCGCTAAAAAGCATGTTCTGCCGGACATTTCGGGGAGGCATTTTCCGAAGAATTTTACTGATGTCAGGAAGAAATCCCATGTCGAACAAGCGATCGGCCTCGTCGATGACCAGGATTCTGATTTCTTTTAGCTTTAAGTGGCCTTTTTCGCTCAAATCCAGTAACCTTCCCGGGGTACCGATGACTATGTCCAGGCCTTTTTTCAGTAAAGCCAGCTGGCGGACGTAGCCCACCCCGCCGTAAAAACTACCGATAGAGAAGCCCAGATGGCGGTTCAAAAGCTGAGCTTCTTTTTCGATCTGAACTGCCAGTTCCCGGGTCGGCACAATGATTAGAGCCTTTTTTCTTTTGGGATTGTTATTATTGAGCATGCTATTAAATAGCGTGATCAGGAATGCGGCGGTTTTACCGGTTCCGGTTTGGGATTGAACAGCCACGTCCATACCCTTAAGTGTTTTCGCCAGGGTCTGTTCTTGAACGGCCGTCATTTCTGTATAGCCTCGATCCGCGATTCCGTGCAGAAGGCGAGGCTTAAGATTTAATTCTTTAAAGTTCATTTATTTACCTTGTTATTTGATTAAAACATGAGGGAGTGAATGTCAGAGGAAATTATCATTCGGAAGGGAAAAACAATTTGCCTTGACTATTTCCAACCAGATGTTTGATGCTGAAGTATACCCTATACATGAAAATATAGCAAGTAAAATTATTTGACTTGATTATCCTGAACACAGAACCAAAAAGAAGCAATGGAAAAAATCGTAAAACAATCTTTTTGAAAGTGCATGGTTGTTATTTTCTAATGAGTCAAGCGAATTCTATTTAACGGCGAGCATGAACACTTTCAGAGGGAGAAAGAGCCTTGAGACTTTTCTTTGAGGCTTCTTGGGTAAGCCTTTAAGCATGGCTTCTGCGGTTTTAAAATAACGAAAAGGAATTTTTAAATACTTGTTATTTAACTTGCTATTTATTCGCCAAAATCCATCCCATGAAGTGAAATTCACTTTCTTGAGTATTTCTTCGATCTCTGCATGAGTCCATTCCTTCAGGTGAAATCCTTCTGGCTCGTCTGAGAAAAACTTGGAAATATCATGGGGTCCGAAATAGGCATGAGGTGTCCTGAATATGTATAGACCTTTATCGCGAAGAATCCTATTCACCAGCTGAAAGTGATATTCGACATCTTCAGGGTGCAAATGTTCGATAAACTGATCACTGAATACCACATCCACTGAATTTCTTTTCATATTGAGGTCATATCCATCATAGATGATCAATTCGAAATTCGATGGGAGACGACTCCTGTCTTTTCTTTGATCAGAAATATCAACGGCGATGACTTTCTTTGCATATTGACAGAGAGTGGAGGCGAGTTGGCAATCACCAGGTCCGAATTCAACATAGACAGTGGAGTCATTCAGGTATTCTTTGAGAAACTGCAATGTCTGACTGTCTGTATCAGTCATTTTCGGTCTGCTGAGCCGGGGATGGTCGGGAACCTTAGTGAAAAGCTCATGATACATGACAGGGAATATTTTTTTTCGTTCTTCTCTGCTGGCCCTTTTTATTTTATCTGCAATAGACTTTTCTATTTCAAAATGCTTTCTCGTCTGTTCGAGATTTCGATTTTCTGGTAGTTTCTTTTTTAACTTCATTCAGTTTTTATAATTCAGCTTTTATATATAGATTTCTCTGATTATTTTTCTGTCAGTCGAAGGGAAGGATGAGGAACCTCTTTTTTACTTCTTCATGTACTGCGTTTTAGGCAAGAGAATATCAGCTAATGAGAGATGAGTCAAATTGAAAATATGCTTCTCTGCATGTCAAAAAAGTGTCTAGAATTGCCTCAACTCTTCTCATTCTGCTGAAGAGAGTTTAGAGGGAAGAGGGTGGAGAGGCTTGAAATCACAGAGCCAAGAAGGGGTGGGCGAGGGGCCTCAGGCCCCTCGCCTCTGGTGTGACAATCCGATTGTTGAGTCTGAGCGTATTAGACTCAACTATATTCAATAAAATCGGTTGCGAATCCTATAAAAAGCAGCTTCTCCCACTGGATCAGCCTCAATCACATTTTAACGGCTATGTGTCTGGCCGTCAGAGTAGAGGTGGCGTCGTCAAAATGCCCGAATGCCGAGAAGCTCTTGACAGTGCCTTCATTGGCGAGTCGGCTTTCAAGGTCAGACACAAAGTTCTCGAATGTGAAGTGGACCTGGAGAGTTCCATCCTGGGCAATCACAAACAATCCTCCTCCTTCTTCCTGTGGTTCTATCGAAGGAGAATCAAAAAGCGCTGTCAGGTCTGTGACGACACCGGCTCGGTGCACATGATGGAAAAGGCCGACGCCTTCAAGACTGAGCGTTAGATAATCCGAAGATAAATACTCAAAGGCAGTCGCTGAGGCAGGTCTCCAATTGACGACTAAAGATGCCCGTACATTTGAAACATCGATGACAGTCCAGGCATTGAAGTCTTCCGGGGCCATGCCAAACGTATTCACAAAGCCGCGGACCTTGACTGGAGCTCCGGCTGAAATAGACGAAACATCCAGAGTCCCCACATCGATCTCATAATTGGCGGGATTCGCATCATCTGCCGGAATTGTACCCGTGCCAGTGAAATCAAAGATGCTCACTCGCCGCCTGTCTATGGAGTTCAGTTCCACCACAAACCAGGGAGGTCCGGCAGCCAATGCCTGGCCTCTGAGCGTCGTTAAGTGCATGCGCGCATATCCCTCGGTGGCGTCCAGTTCGGTTTCATCGATGTTTAATGTACCGAATACTGTCACCCGCTGTCCTATCGATATATCGTTGATATCAAATAACTCAAAGGATAGCTGACGCCTGACGACAGTATCCATTCCCACTTGAACGACCAGCGTATCGTTAAACACCACGCTGCCGCCCGAGCGGATCAGAGTGGCGCCCTTCACAGTCAGTGCATTGCCGGTGCGGCTGATCACATTTCCAGACACAACATCAAGCGTTCCTCCGGGTACGCTGGAACCAGCATAGACATGGTTTGCCTCAAATCGAGCAGGGTTAAATTTAAGGTCACCGATAACAATAATGGCGGTCAATGCCTGCATAGCATCCAGTGCCGATAAGCCGGCCTGTCCGGTATAGACCTCCTCGTTGATTTCGTAGATAGTCTCATCATTGGTTCTGACTTCAAGAGTGCCAAAATGTTCATCGCCACCGGATAGGATGTGGATAAAGGGGCGGATAATGACATCAAAGGTTCCCGCAGTAACATCCACTTCTTTAAGAGGTCCTCGCAGCCGGTGAATTTTAGGCGCTTCGGGATTCAGCTCTGCCAGCAGAAATGGCTGCACGGTCAGAATCGGTGAACCGGATACGTCAAATTCGACATTATTCGATGCATTCAGATTGAAATCCAGGGTGAGGTGAGCGGGGATGCCCGGAGCAATCAGGAGGGAATTCCGGCCTTCTAAGCGTACAGAAACTTCAAGGGTTGTGATCGGATTTCCGTCTTCGTCGAGAATGCTTTCCACCTCCACCGCATTGCCGTCTGCATCTTCAACCCAGATATCTGCATCTTGATAATCCAGCATCAGAGTGGCTTCAGTGTAAAAACCGGAAGGAATAGTAGCCACTGTTAGAAATTCAGTCATTTCTGTGTATTGCGAAAAATCCACTCGGGTTGAAATGGGCAGGGTATCCACAACAGCGCCATTGAGTTTGGTTAGAGTGAGATAAACCACGTCTACCGTGTAATTAACAAAATCACCCTCATCGTCTGTCAGTCCGATCACGATTTCGCCAACACTTTGTTCTCCGTCTCCTTCTTCAACCCCGATGTCACAACAGGATAGTCCGAAAATCGCCGCAATGAACAGGAATAAAGTCAGGACAGAAAGTAATTGTTTCCAAAAATTGCCTGAAGATTTGATGTTTTTGGTCCAACTCATTGAAACACCTCCTTAACCTTACTTTGCTTGATTAGACAAATATGGTCGAAAATCCTTGGCACTCAATTACTTTATTAGATTTAGTCGCTCAGCTTAACCTGTTTATGTAGGGATAGTGAGTTTTTTTTTCAGGTAAAAAGGAGAGAAAAATCAGTTGGGTGAGTGGTGGATTTTTTTTGAATTCATCTTAACTTGAATCGGGCTCACCACATCGAGTATATTGGTCACAATATGAGTCTTTCCCCATCGTGGTGCGAAACGAATCACGCGATCATTCCATCTATCGGAGGTCTCCCATGAAATCTTTCCTAAGGACATTCTTTGTGATTATTGCCTTAATAGTCTTCACTGCCTTTGCCTTAGACGATTCGCCCAGAACCGACTGGGAAATGGTTTCAAAAATCCGCGAAGAGGGTTTCCAGCGTTCCCAAGTCATGGACATAGTCGGATATATGACAGACGTCCTGGGTGCGAGGCTGACCCTTTCTCAAGATATGGCGCGTGCCCAAATCTGGGCCAAAGGCAAAATGGAGAAAATTGGCCTTGTCAACACGGTCATCGAACCGTTCATGGATTATGGTGTCGCCTGGGATAACGAATACTTTTCTCTCCATTTGCTCGAGCCCGATTACCAGCCCATGGTCGGCTTTCCGTTAACTCACACCCCGAGCACAAAGGGCAAGGTCAAATGCCGTGTCGTTATCGCCGATGTGAAGACTAAAATGGACCTCGATCAATTCCGCGGAAAGCTGAAGGGAGTCGCTGTTCTTGCTACACCACCTGCTGTTATCGACCTGGAACGAATGGCACAGGCGACTCCACGGCGTACACCCGAAGAGCTGAAGAAGCTTGAGGAGGATGTCATTCCGAAACCTCGTCGCCGTAGAGGACCTGCCACACCGCCCAATCCCGAACTCCTCAAGGCTGAGGAGATAATCGAGTTTTTCAAAACTGAAGGCGTGCGCGTTGTTTTTGAATGCAGGAGCGGCCGCCCAGGTCTTGTTCGCGGTTTTGCCCGCCCAGGCACAAAACAAGACAACTGGTCGCGGGAAAAAAGCCTTGACTCTCTTCCCATCATCGCGGTCACTCCGGAACATTACAACCGGATGTACCGGATCCTGAAGCGGGATATCCCGGTTTTAGTCGAGATTGAGGTCCGCAACCGCCTCGGCAAGCATGTCGAAAAGGCCTGCAATGTCCTCGGGGAGATTCCCGGTACAGACCTCAAGGAAGAAATCGTGATGATTGGCGCCCATTTCGACACATGGCATGCCAGCCCCAACGCCAGCGACAATACATCAGGCTGTGCAGTTGTCCTCGAAGCCGCACGCATCCTCAAGGCGGTCGGTGCTGAGCCGCGCCGCACGATAAGAGTGGCTCTCTGGGGAGGCGAGGAGCAGGGAATCTACGGTTCGCGTGAATATGTCCTCCAGCACTACGGGAATCCCAAAGATCCAAAGATCGGGATTAAACCAGACTACGAGAAGTTCTCGGTCTACTTCAACCAGGATTACGGTGCAGGGGCATTCCGTGGGATATTCCTCCAGGGAAACGAATTTGTGCGCCGCGAATTCACAGCCTGGATGAGGCCTCTTCATGACCTCGGCTTCACGGCCATCTCGATCCAAAGTGTGGGAAGTACGGATCACGTTTCTTTCGATGCTGTTGGCCTGCCCGGTTTCCAGTTCATCCAGGACCGCATCCCGGGTACGGCAGGCCACACGAATCTCGATTTCTTCGATACTCTTCAAGCTGACGACTTGATGAAAAACGCTGTCATAATGGCTGTCTTCGCCTATCATACGGCCATGAGCGACGAGCGCATACCACGTAAGTCAATCGAGATAAA
>JASFPJ010000109.1:0-9737 GCA_050116035.1 Candidatus Aminicenantota bacterium
AAACCAAAAAACTCCTGATTCATCCGGAATAATGAATAATGGGGACGTTCCCAAAGGTGCCACCTTAGCCCTTTCATTCCTTTTATTTTAATCGTCTTTTCAAAGATAATGCTCTTGGACAGGCTGAGGGGTCTAAGGTGGTATCTTGGGGGACGTCCCCGGTTCTAATGGGGGTTTTTTTGCTCTAAAAATTTCTGACGGCACTCTTTCGAGCAAAAATAATAGTCTTTTCCGGCATAATTTGCCTTGAGAGCGTCTTCTTTGGGGAGATAAGTATTGCACATTTCATCTTTGACCATTATTCCAGATTGGCGTTTGTTCACTCGGGGAGATTGGCTTCCCTTGTTTACAGCTTTAAAAAAACGGAAGAGCCAGTAGATGATGTAGGCGAGGAATGCATAGAGGATAATCTTGAAAAATGTCATTACTTCTTTAAATTAGACGATTTATATAGCCATGTCAAACACATTAGATAGGGACGTTCCCTAAGGGACCACCTTCGCTCATTTATTCCTCTATTTTGACTTGTCTTTTTAAAATATCATGTATTGCGGATAGATTGAGTGCTCTAAGGTGGTCCCTTAGGGAACGTTCCTAATATTTCAAATTTTTCTTGATTCTTGAGGGGCTTAAAAGTAACATGAAAAAGAATTAAGTCTATCAATCAAATGGAAAGAATCATACATAATTATCATAAATATCATTATTTTCCATCCTGAGAGAGGAGCCATTATGGATTTTTTATTGACCGAAGAGCAGGAGATTTTAAAGGATTCAATCAAGAATTTTGCTGAGAAAGAAATTCGGCCCCACATCAAGGAGAGTGATGAGAAAGGGGAGTGGCCGGAGGAGCTGACAAAAAAGCTGGGAGAGATGGGACTGCTGGGAATAATCATTCCATCGGAATTTTCAGGGTCAGGCTATTCGAATGTGGATTATGTGATCATTCTGGAGGAAGTCTCCAGAGTAGACCCTTCTGTCGGCCTGGTCGTGGCCGCTCATAACTCTCTGTGTTCGAATCACATCAACCTCTTCGGGAACGAAGAACAAAAAAAGAATTACCTGACACGTTTGGCCTCAGGACAGACTCTAGGGGCATGGGGCCTCACTGAAGCAGAAGCAGGTTCTGATGCAGCAGCCTTGAAAACAAAAGCTGTGAAAGATGGAGATCAGTGGGTGCTCAACGGGACAAAGCGTTTTATCACTAACGGGAGTTTAGCAGAAATTCATGTGGTCATGGCGATAACAGACCCGAAGAAAGGGAGAAAGGGAATTTCCTCTTTTATCTTGGAAAAGGGAATGAAAGGCTTTAGTCCGGGTAAAAAGGAAGATAAGCTGGGCATCCGGTCCGCCGATACATCCGAGCTTATTCTGGAAGATGTCAGAGTTCCCTCTGAGAATATGCTGGGAGAAGAAGGAGAAGGATACAGGCAGGCCATGGCCATTTTAGATGGAGGACGAGTCAGTATTGCTGGATTTTCTCTGGGAATTGCCGCAGGCGCTCTGGAGTCAAGCCTGAAATATGCGAAAGAAAGGGTTCAGTTTCAACAGCCCATCGCCAAATTTCAGGCTATTCAATGGATGCTGGCCGATGGTTTTACTGAATTGGAGGCGGCGCGTCTTTTGACCTACAAAGCCGCTTTTATCGAGGATCAGGGCAAAAAGGTCCCGAAAGAGTCTGCCATGGCGAAGCTCTTTGCCAGTGAATTAGCTGTGAAATCTTCCTCGATGGCCGTGCAGATTTTCGGAGGCTATGGGTTCACAAAGGAATATCCGGTAGAGAAATTCTATCGGGATTCAAAATTAGCCACCATCGGGGAAGGGACGTCTGAAATCCAGCGCTGGATCATTGCGCAGAAAGTACTTTCTGAATACTGAACACAATTGATAAGTTGGATTTATACCCTGTGATTTATCTCAAGTCAAAGAAAATAGAAAGTTTTATCCTGAGAGAACGGAGCTTTTTAGCTGCGGGGAGAAAGCGAGCATGAAGAAGAGAGGAATGTCTGATTTAGCCCAGGAAGTCATCAAAGGAAACCACAGAGCCATTGCGCGGGCCATTTCTCTTGTGGAGAATAACCGAAGTGCCGCTCAGGAAATGATGAAGAAAATCTTCGCGCATACCGGAGAGTCAATCATAGTCGGAATCACTGGCTCACCGGGCTCTGGCAAAAGTACATTAGTTGATCAGATGGCCGGACTCTTCCGGAAGAATGAGAAAAAAATTGGGATTGTGGCAGTGGACCCTTCCAGCCCTTTCAGCGGCGGAGCGATTTTGGGGGACAGAATCAGGATGATGCAGCACAGTGTGGACTCTGAAATTTTCATCCGCAGCATGGCCACACGCGGGCATTTAGGCGGTTTAGCGAAGGCAACCGGAGAGGCAATTGCGGTTCTTGAAGCCGCAGGTAAAGACTTTATACTGGTCGAAACAGTTGGAGTGGGACAGGATGAGGTTGAGGTAGTGAAGCTGGCGGATATCATTCTTGTGGTTCTTATCCCAGGAGCCGGGGATGAGATTCAGGTGTTTAAAGCAGGAATCATGGAGATTGCCGACATTTTTATCCTGAATAAGGCGGATTCACCCCTGGCTGACAGGACAGAAAAACAACTCAGAGCCATGCTGGACCTGGGTTTGGTTGGAAAAACTCCTCCTCCTGTGATCAAGACCGTGGCCACAGAGGGGAAAGGAGTGGATAAGCTCATTAAAGAGATTGATAAATTGGTAATGGATAAAAGCCAGGAATTGCGGGATTCCAGGAAGAAAAGACTCATCCCCTGGATGCTGATGGATATTATCCGTGAAAAAATTTATCATTCTGTGACTCAAGACATCAAAGCTTCCGAATTTGAAGACTTCATCGAGAGAATTCACAGGAGGGAAATTGATCCTTACACGGTTGCCGATAAAATCATCAGAAAATTAAAAAAGAGCACGTGACATGCATGATAAAGCGATTTTTTTAGTGAATGTGTTTTCTCTTTTGGGAGGAAAAGGAAGATGAAAATCGAGCACATAGGAATCGCAGTGAATAATCTTGAGGAAAGTCTGACTCTATGGACTGAATTACTCAACCTGAGCGTACGAGGAATCGAAGAGATACAAGAAAGAGGCGTCAAATTGGCTCATTTGGAGATAGAAGACGGGCCATCCATCGAACTGGTGACTCCCTTTGGTGAAGAATCTCCTCTGGAAAAATTCCTAAAAGAAAGAGGGGAAGGAATCCACCACTTTTGCTTCGAGGTGCAGGATATCGAAGAGGCCGTCAAGAGGCTGAAGGAAAAAGGAATTCAGTTTGTTCATGATAAGCCGCAGAAGGGAGCCGAAGGAAGCCTCATCGCTTTTATCCATCCCCGTCACTTCAACGGTGTACTGATAGAGCTAAAAGAGAAAAAAACTCAAACGTGAAGTCAGAGGAAGAATGCTGAAGACATTGGGGAATGTCTTAATCATTACCGGAATCCTGATGGTTGTTTTCGGCATCGTTCTAAAATTGTCCGGAAAGTTCAATTGGATCGGGAAATTACCGGGAGATATCGTTATTCATAAAGGGAACTTCACTTTCTATTTCCCGCTTGTGACTTGTTTGCTTGCCAGTCTCATCCTGAGCCTGCTTCTTTATTTGATTTTTAAATTTGTTTTGAAGAATTAGAGAGCAGTGAACTCCCCTTGGGAAAAATCCTTTTACTGAGCGCTGAGAGTCACTATCCTTCTGGCGAAGGTTCTGGCGTCTTCCAGGTCAGCCTCGTCAGGATGAGTTTGGGCAGAGGCGGCCATTTCTGCCCATAACTTGTGTTCTGGGGATTGGCTTAAAACTTCAAGAGCTTTTGAGGACACTCTTCCTCTGCAGGAAAAAGTTCCCAAGACTTTAGCTTTCGAGGCTGTGACAGCCGCATTTTCAAGAGCTTCTTGAGAGAGATGACTTCCAGTGATGGCACCGTGTGTGGAAAAAAAAGCAATTTTTTTTCCTTCTGGGATTTTTTTGAGCAAGCTGACAACCTTGAAGGGAACACTGTGAGAGTGGACAGGAAAACCGATGAATACAAGAGTGTAGGCGTCCAATTCTTGAACTTCCTCGATAGGCTCTATCGTTTTATCTCCCTCCAGAACGCCGTGTATGGCTTCGGCAATTTTTTTCGTGTTTCCTGTCAAGCTGAAGTACGTGACCAGAATTTTTGACATCTTCGATCTCCCTCAAAAACCTTTGTTTGAGTCGTATCCTGTAGAAAAGACTACCTAATTCTGTTTTTTCTAACCTTTTTGACTCAAGAAGAATATCATTTTTCCATAAAACGTTAAATATTACCAGGTTTTAAGAAAAAAGGAGACAGGCCACTTTTTTAAGAAGAGGGATAGTCACTATCTCTTTAAATGTGAGGACTGAAAGGGACAGTCCCTAAAAAAGGGGCCTGTCCTTTATGCTCACTAATTGGGTAACACTTTGTGTGATGATATTGAAGGCAAAGGTGTCATGGCGAGCAAAGCATGGCAATACCAGGTCTGTGTCATTGCGAGCGAAGCGTGGCAATCTCGTAGAGAGAAATTATATTAATACAGAATGAAGATATCCTATTTATGAGATTGCCATGCTTTGCTCGCCATGAAATAAGAATAAGATTGCTTCACTCTGTTCGCAATAACAGCATAAAAACGTTATCGAATTGTTGAGCGGGTATACCTGTCCTCTTATTTATTTAGGGAGGTCTATAAAAATTTGAGTTCCCTCTTTTTCCTTGCTTGATGCGTGAATCGAACCTCCATGTTCTTCAATGATCTTTTTTGAAATGGGGAGCCCTAAACCGGTTCCCATGTCTTTAGTTGAGAAATTGGATTCAAAGATTCTATCCAGCATCTCTTTTCCGATTCCAATGCCTGTATCCCTAATTTCCAGTCTGATTCTATTTTTCTCCTCAGAAACAATGATTTCGATCTCACCCTTCCCCTGGATGGCTTCGATAGCATTGATAAAGATGTTTCTCAGGGCGATCATCATCCGGCTTCTGTCTCCCACTATCTGAAAATCTCGGCCTTCATATTCTTCTTTGAATCCGATTCTTTCAGAGATCATATTCTTATAGGGTGCAACTGTTTCTTGGAGGAGTTTCTTCAAATCCAAAGGCTCTTTTTGAATGACGACTTCTTTTGAAGTCTCCAAGAATTCTTGGGCAATTTTTCTCAGGTTTTCGACTTCAGTGATGATATAGGAAGCTGATTCTTGGAGAGCCTTATCAAAATTTTTCTTTTTATCCTTGTAGACTCTGAGCAAATGTTCGGCTGAGAGCTGGATTGGCGTCAGAGGATTCTTTATTTCGTGAGCCACTTTCCTTGCCATTTCTGCCCATGCGACCTTTTTCCCCATGTCGGTCAGTTCCTGCTGGTGTTTCTTCAGGTTTTTGATCATCGTGTTGAATCCGTCGATGAGAGTTTTCATCTCATCCTGGGGTTTATGAGGGATGGAAATCTCGAGATTTCCTGAGCTCACCTCTTTTGTCCCCATTAGGAGTTTTCTTATGGGAGTCACAATCATATGCCCGATTCCTCGAGCGAAACCGAGGACGACAGCGATGAAAAAGACAGAAATGAAAAACAGAAATTCAATCAAATCGTCCGTCGCCTTCGATATCTCCTGCTGTTCTAAAGGAAAAGGGAGTGATATCAGGAGAAGAGAGTCTCCGAGCGAATAAGAAGTCGTGAGCGTGTGGAATGAGTAACCTCCGATTTTCTGGGTTTGGGTGTAATACGGATTGTTTTCATACTGAATCTTGTAATAGATTTCTCCGTCGATTAAATCTGGAATCAGTCCGGAATCAAAAAACTCCCTGCGGCTTGAAGAAGTGATCCGGCCATCTTGATAAAGATTCACATCGCTGGAGATAATGGAGCTGATTTCCAGCACAACAGTTTCCGGAGGCGTGATTAGGGAAACCATTTCTTCTTGTTGAGTGATCATGAAGTCTTCCATCACCCGGCGGACAAAATTGGCATGGATTTCTGCTTTTTCCGTGAACTGTTGGGTGAAAATTTGAGCGAAGAAGTTTCTGGTTAAAAAAGTGAAAAGGAGAAGAGGGATGAGTGCTATGGCCACAAAAGATATATAAACCCTGTTCGAAAACGACCAGAGAGGATTCTTGAACCTCTTTCCCGCACCAATTGCGGAAAGAATGAAGAATAAGAGAGATATGGCGAGGTAGAAAAAGAAAAGCCTCATGAACTCTGTGGAAAAATTAAAGAAGTTTTTTTTCGGGATGAACAGAGAATAGATTCTGTGATTCTTC
The DNA here is from genome assembly GCA_050116035.1 of Candidatus Aminicenantota bacterium. GTDB lineage: Bacteria > Acidobacteriota > Aminicenantia > Aminicenantales > Aminicenantaceae > SOIA01. The sequence goes on from JASFPJ010000109.1 coordinate 6,277, forward strand.
TTGAAATAGAAAGAGTGAAATTTTTTCCTCTTGTCTGTAAAAACTGACCAGAGGGAGTCTTGAGAGTCTATTTTCTCCAGAACAGCAGGGGGAATGCCAGAGGAGATGTTGTTGGGATTGAATATCAGCCTTCCTTCCGGATCGAATATGGCAAATCCTAGGTCAAACTGGTCAAGGGAAGGGATGGAAGTGACTCTCAAGAGTTCAAAGTAGGGATTAGCCGAATACAGGAAAGGAAGCATGTCATAATCGATCGAGAGGTAGAGAATCGTCCGCCCTAAGTGATTTTCTTCCACAAACCAGTCTTTATAGCCGAGCAGAAAATCTCTTTCTTCACCCATTATCGGGATATTCAGGTAGGAAATAGACCATTCCCGGCTGATGGGAAGATCGAAATCAGCGCTGTAGAGTTCAGGAACATTCAGAGAGAACCGGGAGAGAAACTCCCCATCAGGATTGGTTATTCCATCAGGAGCGATAATTTCCAAGCTTGAATACCAGTTAAATTTTGCCGGGAGAGTCCTCTCCCATAAAGAGTGGGCAAAACCAGGCGGTTCAGAGCTCTGCAGGAAAGAGATAATGGATTCCTCCCTTTTATCAATCTCTGGGAAGGATTGGTTGAGCATGAAGAAACCCCAGGGTTCCTGGGATTTTATGATGTTCTGAAGAGAATTCTGGAGAAGAGAATTGTTCCGGTTGGAGGTGGAAAGATGAAGAGAAGCGTAGATGAATAGCGTGGGAAGAAGAAGGATCGAGAGCAAGACTTCCTTTCTTTTTATGAGCTTCGGAAAAAAAGAGACAAAGAGGGCCAGAGTGATGATCAAAAACTGAAGAGTGAAGAGAAAGAGAGAATTCCTGTCTTTAAAAAAGAGAAAGTAGGCTCCAAACTCGAAGATGAGTATAAGGAGGGGGAGAAATATTCTGGAGTGACTAGAGATGATTCTCAATCCTGTGAATATGGCAAACAGGGCTACAGAGAGAAAGAGAAAGATACTGAGATGGAGGAGAAAAAATGAAGGATTGAGAGAGAAATGGAGCAGGTTAATGTTGGAGTGCGAGACAAGGCGGAAGAGTAATTCTTGAAAGACGAACATGAAAAACAGGGATGTGAAGATAAAGACTAGGATAATGGGCACAGAAAGGAGAGAGGATTTTCTTTTCTTGCTTTTAAAGAGATTTCGAGAGTAGATCCCCAGACATCCTGCAATCAAAAAGAGAAAGAAAGCGGTGAGAAAGATGTCAGCAGGGGACTTTGTGAGGATCCAGATAGAGAAGAAACTGGCTGAGGATGGAGAGAAGATGGGAAGGGATTGGATTTTTTCCAGATCGCCTAAAGGGAAAAAAATCAACCTCAGCCCAACCAGTATCAGGATAACGAGCAATAAAGGCAGTAATTTCCGCTCCTTGAAGAACAAAGGAGATTTAACACAATGGATGAGGAGAGAGAGGAGGGAAAAGCCGAGGAGCAGGTAGAAAATAAGAAGAAAGTTTTCCTTCTGACCTGTGAGTTTTGCAGAAAGTGTCAGAGGATAGAGGGAGATAGTCGCGACGATTTTCTCTGCTTTATTCCTTAAGGGAAAGAGATATGTGCGAATTTCGTATTGAGGCCCTCTCTGGGCGAAGTATTCATCCTTGTGTCGGGAAAAGAGTTTTTCAAATCCTGAGACATCATCTCGAAAATCCGAATAGTCGATAGCGCAGTTGATGAGCCACTTGGGTTTCAAGAAATGGTATTCTTTGAGATAGGGTGTTTTAAATTCCGGGATAAAAGCCATAAGCCTGAATATGATGATGTAATTGTCCGGCTTGACCTTCTGTAGCGCAGCCAGATAGACAGAAGATTTATGTTTGATGAGAAATGAAGAGTCCTGCTTGAGAAAGTTGAACGAGTCTTCTTCAGGAAAGGGCGTCTTAATGAAGTCAGCGATATTCCCCTGCCAAAGGATGAGCCCTTCTTCGCTGGTGTAATAGCCGATGCCTTCAATTTCAGTGTTGAGGTTAAGCCTTTTGAAAAGTCTGAATATCTCGTTCTTATCTTCAGGGAAAGGAGAATTCAAGATTATTCTTTTCTTCAGTTCCAAATGGGCCTCAAGGGCATTGAATTCGTTTTTTATGGCTTTTGATTGTTTCCTTAACTGATCCAGACTTTTTTGAGAATATCTTGAAGAAACGAATGAAGGAAGGAGGAAGGAGAGAATCAAAGCAATCGCTGAGAGACCGATACCCAAAAGAAATCCTAAGAAGAAGCCTTTGTTTTTCAGAGATTGAGTCAACATTTTCAAATTTTTTCTGCTCTGATTTCTATTATTTTCCAGACATTTTTAGGTTCTTCCTTTTTCTGATTCTCTGGAGAGAACAGAGCTCGGTCTAGAAGTTCTTTTTCATTCACCAAGAAAAAGAAAATATGCAGGACGTGTTGATCATCATTTTTATTGTCTCTGAATGACCATCTGGCCTTAAAAATGAAGCTTATTTCATCTGAAGATGAGGGGATTTCACTCTCTGAAAAAAATTCGAAGGTTGTATAGGAAGAAAATATTTTTTTAAACAGAAAATAAGCTTGCTGACTGGAGAGTTGGTCGGAGAATGAAATGGGCTCCGGGAGGGAGATGTTGACTGAGCTGCTGGATGAAAGATGAGGGTAGAGTATCTTTGGATTATTTTGGAGGAATGCTTTTTCTATGTCCTGTGTGGTTGTGGAGAGAAGAGAGAAAAGTAACGGAAGAAGGATCTTGAGATATACCACTTAAAAAATATTATCACAGCTTTCCAGAATTAGGCAAGGGAGACAATCTCAAACAGGGAAAGGAGGCAGGTGTTTATGCTCAGTAATCAGGTCTTTTGGCATTGATATTGAAGGCAAAGGTGTCATTGCGAGCGAAGCGCGGCAATCCCATAAGAAAAAATATTTTTATTTCTATGAGATTGCTTCACTCCATTCAAGATGACATTCGAGAAGTATTACTAAATTATTGAGGAAGTGGAGCAAGCCGCTTTTTTACTGGATTAGCTTTTTTTTGTTGTTTTTTTACTCGGAGCCTTTGCCTCTTTACTCTGAGTCTCTACTTTTTCCATCTCTTGGGAAATAATGTCTTTCAATTCTGTTTTAATTTTGTTTATTTTATACAGCTGGCTGGATATTTTGGAGAAAAGAGGCTCCTGGCTCTTTATTCCTTCATGGATGAGAAATGCGGCACTCTCAGAGCGGCTTCTAAACAGCCCCGCATCGACCAGCATCCGGAGCTTTTTATCGCTGTCTTCATTGACCCGAATGGTGAGAACCGTGTTTCTGGAGGCCATTGCTTTATCGATGACTTTCTTAATGGATTCTGCCGTTTTTACCGCGAATTTTTCAACCTGGGAGCCCAGCTCGTCAAGAGTGCTCTGGTGTTTCTTGGCTTTTGTCTTTGATTTTGTTTCTTGTGTGGTTTTTTTGTTTTCCATAATTATCCTCTTTTGTA
>JASFPJ010000110.1:0-9736 GCA_050116035.1 Candidatus Aminicenantota bacterium
CAATGTTCAATTTGCATAACAGAGCGATCTCCAGGGCAATGTCAAGAGCCTCCTTATTAATCGGAAAAGGAGGCGTATCATCAATATCATAAGTGCATGCGGTTTCATTCTTTATCCTGTAGATTATCGTTTTTCTCGTCTTGAATTCCATCAGAGCTGTGCCATCATATTCACCGAGTTCGCTCAGCGTGGGCCTCATGTGCCGGATTATTTCAGCATCATAATCATCGAACTTGTTATATATTCTCGCCGGGCAGTTACAGAATAGCTTTTTTTTGGTTTTGAGCTGCTGGTGAACCTCCAACCCTGCCTTGAAACCCACTCTGTCATAATCGGCCTGGGTGGCTTTGTGAAGCGGCACGTATCCAACAGAATTTTTAGAGCTTTCATAGTTGTCTTTTGGATTAAATTCTCGCTTCATTTTTGTGCAGTCTACTATTTTAGCAAAATAACATTTCTTTGAAAGAACCAAAATGTATCATGTTCAAAAATATTTTTCGAGAAATAGATAAAGAAACTTTTTCCCTGGCTGTTCCAACACTTCCGGATTTAATTAAGGAGGGATGGAAATAATCTATCTATTTTTATTTTAGCTATGATAAAATTTATATATCGCCAAATTTTCCTAGATTTTCTCTGTACCACTCTTCCTGTTTTTTCACTATTTCCTGGAAACGTGGATCGTCGCGCAGGTTATCGTAAAAAGGATTCTTTATGAGATAAAGATAGTGATACGGGTACGTTTTTACCTTCTCTAGCCCTTTCTCAATCGCCAATTCAATATTCTGAATAGCCTCATCTTTCATTCCCAGCAAAGAATAAATGTTTGATAAAAGGTTGGAAAAGTAAACGGGCTTATCTATCTTCTTGATAACCTCCAAAGATCTTTCTCTTTCCCCTTGTATAGCGAATAACCAAGCGCGTGTATACTGAATATCCTCGTTTTTTGGATCTCGCTCTTCCACTTCTTTAACTATCTCCTCCGCCCTTTCAAACTCTTGCATCATGATCAGCACTCTTGCGTAATACAAGCGAAGCGTCATATCATCCGGCTCAAGATCTATTGCTTCCTTGATAAGAACAGCAGCTTCTTCAAATTCTCCCATTTTAAGATAACAGCTTGAACTAAGCTCACGATATACTACAGAAGCCGGGTCCAATTCTATAGCATTAGAATAAAACTCAATAGCTCTTTGATTCAAATGGATGTCTTTTAGAAAAGCAGCCACATGGTGATTGATTTCTGGATTATCAGGGGATATTTCATGGGCTCTCTTAAAATATTCAAAAGCCCTGTCTAAATTCTCTTTATAAAAATGGACCCATCCCAGACCTAAGTTTGCCTCTGCTAAATCAGGTTCCATCTGATAAGCCTTCATATAGAATTCTTCCATCTTTCCAAGATCATCCTGATTATTTTCCCTAACAAAGCGGGACTCGTAGGCATCGCCTAAACCCCAGTAGGCCAGCGCATAATTCTCATCGATTTCTATGGCTTTTTTCTGATTTAACACTGCAGCCTCAAAATCTTCTTTTCTGCGCAAATCTCTGTATCTTTTTTCAAAATGTCGTCCCTTCGCGTAGAACTCATAGGCCTTGGTGTTTTCTGTCTCTTTTATTTTAATCGCTTCTAATTGCTCCTCAGTCAGACTCACATTTAATGCATCGGCGATGTCTGTGGATAATTTATCCTGAACCTCAAAAACTCTATCGAACTCTTCTTCATATTCAAATGATTTGAGGACGAAATTTTCATTGGCATTCACTACATGGGCCGTAATGTAGATTCTCTCTCCTTCTTTTTTGAGATAGGGCTCTAAAATTGTTTGAACGTCCAGCTCCTGCCCGATTGTTCGGCTGTCTTTTTCCGTTTCACTGTAGCGCCGGATTGAACGCTCAGGACTGACTTTCAATCCCTCAACGCTGGAAAGCCTTGTGATTACAGCCACGGTCATCTCTTCACAGAAAGCGACTTGATTTTTTTCCTGGCTCAAATCTTTAAAGGGAAGTACAGCAATGGAATTTTTCCATTTCAATCCACCCAATTTCGGGATTTGAACCAACACTATATAACCGAGAACAAGGATTGCACACGCAAAGAGGACAGCCGGCAATACCCATCGAATTCTCTTTTTCAGAACTTTTGTCTTGATTTTTCTGGCAAAAACCTTCTCCTTTGTCGGAATCTCCTCCTCGATTTTGGTCAATTCAGAAAACAACTCCCCGGCTCCCTGGAACCTTCTCTCTTTTTCCTTTTCCAAACATCTCAGTATCACTCGGCTGAGCTCTTTTGGGATCTGGGCGTTGAACTCCCGGGGATCGGGGGGAATCTCTTTTTCATGTTTCAAGGCAATGCTCAAAGATGTATCCCCCTCGAAAGGCACCTGGCCGGTCATCATCTCAAAAAGGATAATCCCCAGCGAATAAATATCCGACCGGTGGTCGACCTTTTCTCCCTTGACCTGTTCGGGTGACATGTATTCGGGCGTCCCGATTATCGAACCCACCCGTGTTATTCCTTTCACTTTTATTGACCGGGCTATCCCAAAATCCATGATCCGGGCATTCCCCTCTTTATCGATCATGATATTCCGAGGCTTTAAATCCCTGTGCACGATTCCTAGCCGGTGCGCTTCAGCCAATCCCTCACACACCTGTTTGGCTATGGAGATGGCCCTTCCCACGCTCAGCTGCCCTGTCATTTTGATCATGTTCCGCAAATCCTCACCCGTCACATATTCCATGGTGATATACGGAGTCCCCTCAAAATCATCGAGATCATACATCCGGCATATATTCTTGTGCGATATCTTGCGGGCAAATTTCAGTTCGTTCTTAAAGCGCTCGATCATCTTTTCGTCGGCAATCGCCGGATTCAAGAATTTAAGAGCAATCTCTTCATTGATTTTCTTATCCACGACTCGATAGACATTGCCCATGCCACCTCTGCCCAACAGTTCAATGATCTCGTACCTGGAGGCCAATACAGTTCCTCTATCAATTTCTTTCATGGGAGTTTGAGCCGTCTTCGTCTGGGGCGCATCGATGTCCTCGACGGGTCGGATCTGGGTTCCGCAATTGCCGCAGAAGCGGGTATCTGAGGGATTTTCAAACTGACAAGTGGGACATTTCATGAACTTCTCTCCCCTTCTTTCTTGGGAAAAGAATATCAATATAAATTTGAAGAGTCAATTCCTGGCTGACTTTTTTCTAACGACATAAAGTGACTTTATAACACTGCCTTCGAGCGAAAATGAAATAGGACCCATCAAATCTTCCCAGAAAAGATGAAAATACACAAACAGGAAAGGAGAAAAAGCTTAAACTTAAATTGAGTTAAATTTTATATTGGAATTTATTGAGTCAGAAAAATGAACGTTACAGTATTCACATCACATTCTTTGATTTTTTCTTTAGACTACACTTATTTATCCACGGATGGATTTTTTTGAGATGGTAAAAATCATAAGGCAATAAGCAGTTAAACGAAATAAAGTTCTAAAAGAATTTCTTAATATTCAGCAGAGAATTTTCCCTCTCATTAGACGAGTTAGATATATGCACACAATTCTTTTTCGAGAATTCCTTTTATTTTGTTGTGGAAAGGCTTACTCCCTTACCTGCGTTTCCATCTACAACCAAGCGTATGTCTATAGCTTTCCTCGCCTTCGCCGTCTTGATTTTTTACCAATTCTCCTTCTTTTTCTTTTTTCAGTTTAAAATCATAAACCACATAAGCTATTGCATCGTACTGATCCATATCGCTCTTTTCTTCACGAAATATATAAGCCTTTTTAAATACAAATTCTACGCTCGTGTATTTTTCTTCAATCTTTTTTCTTTCCCAATATTCTTTTCTTTTTTCTCTTTTATGAATTTTTTTCTTTTCAGGAAGAATACTAAGAGATGCCCTTTTAGCCACCATTTCATCGAATTCATTATTTTCAAAATTCTTCCTTATATTTCCAAAATTCAATTCAATTTCAGCGTTTAATCCTGCTAAGTTTAAATCTTCCTCAACCACACCCGGTCCTAATACAAATTTCTTTCTGGTTTCCTCATCAATTTGCGGATCTTCATTTCTTGTTTCTTGTCTTGCACAATTAGAGAATATGGGAAATGCAATAGACAAAACAAAAACAAATAATACTGTGTAATTTCTCAATTTCATAGCTCCCTCCTCCTGATCGAATTCTATCTCCTAAATAATTACTGATTTTTTTTATTTATCACCCCCCTTTATAAAAGTAGTCTGTTTTTAACGCTTTATTCCGAATCGGAATTTGTTTTTATCCCTTTTCACTTATATCTTTTTTGCCTTTGAAACTCTATCCAAAAAAAATTGCAGCCAAGCAGAAAATAAATATAAGCGACAAATAATTACTACGCCATGCCATTTTATTCATAATTTATCGTACTTTATTTGCTTTTCTTCGTGTTTCTTCTTTTCTTTTTTCAAAATTTCTTCGAAACGGGAGTCACTTCGAAGATTATCATAAAATGGATTATTCACTAAAAAAGGATATGGATAAAGATAAACATTTAATATTTTTGAACCCTCCTCAATTCCCTCTCGAATATTCCTAATTGCTTCATCGTTCATTCCCAACAGGGAATAAGCGCTTGTGGCAAAATACGAATAAGATTTTTCTTCTAGGAGCTTTAAAGCTTCTTCTTTCTCACCCTTTATTGCGAACAACAAGCCTCTAGCATGTCGAACGCGCCAATAATCTTCTTCATCAATCTTTTCTGCTTTCTCCAATATTTTCTCGGCTTCTTTAAAATTATTCCTTAAAATAAAAAGGTGAGCATACCGAGAAAGAAGTTCCGTATGATTAGGATCTATGTCCAGTGCTTTTTGAAAACATTCATCAGCCTTATAATAATCTCCCACATACATGGAGCAATATGCCATGACATGGCAAGCCCAGAAATGTAAGGGATCAAGCTCCATAGCCCTTGCACAAAACTTAATAGCCTGACCATATAACCCAATGCTCAAGAAAAATGCTCCTGTAAGATAATTAATCTCTGAATCATGGGGCGCAATTTCGAGTGCACTCTTAAAATTTTTAAAAGCTTCGTCATAATCATCTTTATAAAAATTGGCCCACCCAAGACCCACACAAGATTCTGCTAAGTTTGGATTGATATCATGGGCTTTCTTTAAATTGTCGTACATGAACAGAAGATCCTCTTGATTTTTGTTTTTGTTGTACTTCACTTCATGAAGAATACCTAATTCAAAATATGCTCTTGCATAGTCTGGATCGATTCTCATGGCTTCTTCATACATCTTTTTGGCTGAAGCAAAGTAACTTTCATCATAGGATTGCTCATATTTTCTTTTAAAATCTCTCCCTGATACATAATAGAAATATGCATCTGTATCTTTCGGATCACTTCGTTTATATTCATCGAATGTCTCTCCAATAAGCGGAAGTTGAAGTGTTTTTGCGATATCACCTGTCAATGAATTTTGAATTGAAAGAACATCTCCAGGCTCTCCCGAATATTCAAAAGATTCAATGACATAATCTTCACTGGCATCGACGAGGTGAAATTTGACATGAATTTTGTTATCTTCTTCCAAAAGATAAGATTCCAAAATCTTTTGCACTCTGAGCAGTCCCCCAACTTCTTTGCTTGTTAAATCCGCATCTTTATATCGACCTATTGTTCGGTAAGTGACTACTCTTAGTCCTTCAATTCGAGATAGTTTACCTATGACGTCTAAAGTCATTCCATCACATAAAGGGCCTTGATCTTTTTCCTCGCTTCGATCCTCAATGGGAAGAACAGCAATCGAGTCTTTCCATTCTACTTCTCCTGGCGGTTGTATCTCTATTTTATCTTTTTGTATTATCTGTGGAATAAGAATATAACCAAGCAGAGCAATCACAACTACGGAGATTATGCCAACAAGCCATTTGGTTTGAAATTGTCTTTTTCGAGGTATTTTTCTCGTTTTTCTTTTTGTTGGGATCCTCTCTTCAGTGGAGATTTCTTTTTCTAAATTATCGAGTTCAGAAAACACTTCTCCAATACTCTGGTATCTCTCTTCTTTTTCCTTATCAAGGCATTTGAGAATCACAGTGCTCAGTTCCTCAGGAATCTGAGCGTTAAAATCTTGGGGATCCGGGGGTTCTTCTGTTTTGTGTTTCAATGCAATGCTTATTGAAGTGTCTCCTTCGAAGGGGATTTTCCCGGTAACCATCTCAAAAAGGACGATTCCGAGCGAATAGATGTCAGAACGCTGGTCTACCTCCTCCCCTTTCACCTGCTCAGGAGACATGTATTCAGGCGTCCCGACCATGATTCCGTCACCGGTTATCCCTTCTGCTTTGAGGGAGCGGGCTATCCCGAAATCCATGATCCGGGCATTTCCTTCTTTATCAATCATGATGTTCCTGGACTTTAAATCCCTGTGCACCACCCCCAGATGGTGCGCTTCTGCTAAGCCCTCGCATATCTGTTTGGCGATGGAAATGGCTCTTCCCACGCTTAATTGTCCCGTCATCATGATTATGCTCTTTAAATCCTCGCCGGGGACGTATTCCATGGTGATATACGGCGTTCCTTTCTCTTCATTGAGGTCATACATCCGGCAGACATTCTTGTGAGTGATTTTGCGGGCTAATTTGAGTTCATTCTTGAAACGCTCAATCGTTTTCTTCTCAGTGGCAATCACAGGATGAAGAAGTTTCAGGGCCATTTCTTCATTGATCTTTTTATCTACGACTCTGTAAACATTGCCCATCCCTCCCCTTCCAAGTTCCTCCATGACTTCGTATCTGTCAGCGATAGTCGTGCCTCGTTCAATTTCTTTCGCGGGTATTTGGACAGTCCTGGTGTGAGCATCAGGACCATCATCTAAGGGTTTGATTTTGGTTCCACAGTTGCCGCAGAAACGCGTATCACCCGGGTTTTCAAAATGACATTCGGGGCATTTCATCACACATAATCCCCATACTTCAGTGGCCAAAGAATACCAACAATAGTAGTAAGTGTCAAATTGAAAAAACTTTTTTCCCCTGAACTTATTAATGGATAAATGTTTTTAAGCAAAGCATACAGCCAAATTAACATTTTATGCGTCATGACAATTCTCTTTAATTTCCATATTCGGTTATAATATGATATTCATGTTTAATCCGCGTGATTCCATGGCTCTTCAGACAGGGAAAACAACTAACAAAACAATCGCAAATTAAGGAGTGAAAAATGAAAATTGAAAGATTATACAAGAAAGCTGTTGAGATAGGAATCAAGAATGATTTAAGGGAAAAAGAGGAAATCAAGCGAATCCTGAAAGCTGAAAAAGAGAAATTTAAAAAGCTCAAGGACGAAAAGAAGGAATCTTATGACGAGGACAGGCTGTTTAATCCCTTTTCAGACACACGGGTTCTGAACGGAGACCTGAATACAGAAGTCAAGAAAGTGATTGTCGGGATCGACATGGAAGCCGGAGAGATACTGCTCACCTATCTTTTGAACAAGGAAGAAAGCCAAAAAATCGACCTCATCATTTCCCATCATCCGGAAGGCTATGCGCTCGCCCAACTCTACGATGTCATGAAGCTCCAGGCTGACCTATTGGCCAATTATGGAGTCACCATCAGCGTCGCCGAGCAGCTCATGGAAAAACGCATCAGCGAAATCGAAAGAAGACTGATGCCGGTGAATCATAACAGGGCTGTGGATGTTGCCCGAGTCCTCAGAATTCCCATGATGTGTATCCATACTCCTTCCGACAATTGCGTCACGAACTACCTGAAAAAGACTTTTGAAAAGAAAAAACCCATCGAATTGAAAGATGTCATGAAGATTTTAAAAAGTATTCCTGAGTACAAAAAATCAATAGAATTACAGGTCCCTCCGAAAATCGTGAGTGGCTCAGAAAACAGCAAATGCGGGAAGATCTACGTGGACATGACCGGAGGAACAGAGGGATCGAAAGAAATTTTTGAAAAGTACGCCAACAGCGGTGTCAGCACTCTCGTCTGCATGCACCTCAGCGAGGAACATCTCGAAAACGCAAAAAAAGCCAAACTGAATGTTGTTATCGCCGGTCATATTTCCAGTGACATTCTGGGTTTGAACCTTCTTTTCGATGAAATAGAAAAAGACGAAAAACTTGAATTTGTCTGCGTTTCAGGGTACGAGAGAATCAGAACAAACAGATAAGGCTCCTACTCGTATCTGGATAAACTTCTGGAAATTATCTTTAAGGAATACGAAAATCCAGCCAGAGTAAAAATGTTTGATGAATCCCCTCAAAACTCAAATAATCAGTCACACTATTTGCTATAAATGGAGTGGAATAATATAATACTTATTGAGAATATCGACCATTCATTGCTAACGGAATAATTTACATAGATAACAGAAGGTGAAAAAATGAAAAAGCTCGCTTTCTTAATTCCAGTAATCGTGTTGAGTCTATACGCATTCTCCCAGGAGGTTTTTGTCAAGGAATCTCTGGTGATCAACATCGAAGTTCCGGTGAGAGTGTTTAAAAGCAACATCTTTGTGGAGGATTTAACCATAGATGACTTTGAAGTGCTCGAGGATGGTGAGCCGCAAAAAATTGAGGCCGTCTATTTAGTGAAAAAAAGAACCGTCGTAAGAAGTGAAGAAAAGAAAAGGCTCTCTCCTCAAACCTCAAGAAATTTTTATCTCTTCTTTGAAATTGCTGAGTACTCTCCAAAACTCAGAGAGGCCATTTCGTATTTTTTAAACAATGTCTTATTCCCGGGCGATAATTTGGTCATCGTCACTCCTATGAAAACCTACAGAATGAAAGCCAGAGCTCTTGAAGTCACATCGAGAGAGGCCATTGAAGACCGAGTTGTGCAATTATTACGAACTGATATTATGCTGGGAAACTCTGAATACAGGAACTTAATTGCTGACCTTTCCGGATTAGCAAAATCACTAGCAACAAAAATTCAAACTGGAGAGATTGATCCCGCCGATAGAGGCGATCCTATTCAAAGAGAACTTGACATAACTGAGGAGATCGAAACTACAGACATGCCGCTAGATGAACAACTTATCTATTATGAAGCTCTTCTGGGAAAACTCGAAACAATAAGAAAAATCGACCATATGAAACTTTTGGAATTTTCCAAATTTCTAAAAGATAAAGATGGACAAAAGTACATTTTTATGTTCTATCAAAGAGAATTTATTCCTCAAATCGACCCAAAAATACTGACTCAATACATGAGTCTCTACCAACAGAGGCCGGATATTCTTGGGACAATTACAAATATTTTCGATTTTCACAGGAGAGACGTTACGTTTGACGTCGAGCCTGTGCGAAAAGCCTATTCTGACTCATCCGCTTCTATCCATTTTCTGTTCATCAGCAGTCCTCGGCCAGATGTTTACGGAGTCTATATGGAAGAATATTCCGAGGACATTTTCACAGCATTTAAAGAAATGGCGGATTCCACAGGAGGGTATGCCGAAAGTTCTGTGAATCCTGCGATTTCATTCAAGAGAGCACTCAACGCTTCTGAAAATTATTACCTGCTGTATTATTCACCTAAGGAGTATCAGGTTGACGGAAAGTTCAAAGAAATAAGAGTTAGAGTATTAAATAAGAATTACAGAGTAGTCCACCGAGCCGGCTATTTTGCGAATTAGGTCATAATTCAAGTTTTGAAAACGAACATTTTTAAGAATAAAACTACACACAATTTCCTTTAAAAAATTCACATCAAGTGAA
>JASFPJ010000111.1:0-9498 GCA_050116035.1 Candidatus Aminicenantota bacterium
GATCTCCTTTGGAGGAGTATTTGCGAACCAGTAGAAAATAGGAAAATGCAACAAACAGCTCCCCTTTCTCATTCAATGTCATGGTCCTTGAATTCAATGCTTGAATGCTGTGTTGAAAAGACAGCGGCTTCCCGAAGGAATAGAGAAGTTTTCCATCGGAAGAATATACTTTTACCAAAGGGGACTTTTTATCCAGCACATGTGGAGCCGTGTACAGCAGGCCTTTTCCGTCATTCACAATGTCAGTGAAACCGGAAATTTTTAAGCTTTTTAGGTAGTCACCCTGGAAATTCATGAATTCCAGTCTTTTTTTTTCTTTATCCTGGATAATGAGGGAATCTTTCTCTACAAGAATTTTATGGGGAGACAGAAAACTCCCTTTTCTTTTTCCTTTCTGGCCTATTTGGAGCAGAAATTCTCCGGCGGAATTGAACTTAAATATTGTGCTCCTCTTTTTGTCAGACACATAGATATTCCCCTCAGAATCGTTGGCTATTTTTTGGGCGACAGTAAAATGATTTTCTGGAATCGAAAATTCAATATCCAGCTCGATAGCATTGTCTGGAAGAGGAAGAAGGCCGGATTCAGTCAAAAAGATATCACCGTATATTGTGACTTTGGTTTTGACTTTTTGGACTGCAGAGAAAATGCCAGGATTGACGATTAGAAAAGCGAAACATATCAAAATCGATATGATTCTCATTCTTCCCAATTTATCCTGTAGACGACTAATTCTTTATATCCGCTCTCCTTCTCCTGGACAGCATAGAGCCGGTTACCCTTAGCTTTGGCATTCATCTGACCCCATCCCCAATGGTGAACATTCAGGCTCGTGCGAGCGATGAAAACTCCATCCTTAGTAAAAATATCAAACATGTGCTCGCCAGGATTTTCTCCGGGCTCATAGGTCATAGCATAGAGCCTTCCCTCATCATCCAAAAAAAACGAATGGAAGGGATGCCAGTTGGCCGGGAAATATATCTTTTTCGCGTAATCCGGCACAAAACTTCCATATTCCTTCAAAGTATTTTCTTTGTACTCCTGGGACACGGGAACAGGAGAATACTCCTTCCGTATCTTCCGAAAGAGCTGTCCCTCCAGGTCAAAGACCAGAATCTCGTATCCTCTTTCGCTGTTCCCGATATAGATCCGTTCACCTTTCGGCTTTCCAAAAAATATCAAATTAATCCCGCATACAATTTTCTCCTGGATCGTAGTGGCAATGAGCCGGTTCCAGTATTTTTCAAACCGGTCCAGCTCCTTGATTTTCTGAAACTCCGAATCATAAAGGCTTATAATGATGGGGAGGTATTTTGCCTGCATGTCTTCGTTGTTTAACTGGCTAAACAAATAAGTCCCGTTTTTGAGAAGTGCGATGTCAGAGTAGCTAACTCCCAATTTCTTCTCGGCCACACCTTTTCCATCCAAATCGAACTCAAGATACTTTCCTTTGGGTTGCTCAAGAATCCAGATCCTGTCGCTCCCCACAGCCAGGATACCATTCGGATATTCCACCTCAAAAGGACCCTGGCCCATCGGCACAAAGGAATTCATTAGTTCCCCGTTTGAAGAAAACTTGAACACAAGATTTCCTGCGCTTGTGGGAGGCCTGAGGATGTAGATATTCCCGTTTGGATCTACATCGAAGAGATAGATATCCGTCACTCCCAGAGCGGCAACTGCATCGTCTTCGGTGTCGATCGAGAGGATTTTTTCGAGATTGAGTGTCGAAGGCTCGCCTTTCAACCGGTAGGGTTCCAGATGATTGATAACGACTTCCGCTCCGTCTTCCATGATCCTTTCGACTCTATCCTGTTTTGGCGCGCAGGAGAAAAGCACAAGAAAACAGAAAAGAATTAACAGGATTGATGATTTAGCGATATTTCTTGATCCCATGGGTCCCCCTCCACAGTTTAATGTTTCTTTGACTTTTTTTCTCCACAACTATCTATTTCTAAGAATGACAAAATTAACTTTAACCTTAAAAATCACTGCACGAGGTTTGCCGTTTATAATCATCGGCTCGTATACCCATTGGCGAACCGCTTCCACTGCAGCCTGGTCAAGTAAGGGAATTGAACGGAGCACCTCAACATGCTTTACTCTCCCCTGTTCGTCAGTTGTCGCTTCCAAAATCACGACACCCTCTACACGAGCCTGTCGCGCTATTAAAGGATACTCTGGTTTGACTTTGCGAATTGGCTTGGGAGGTATGTATTGTCCATCCAACCGCACAGGTGAATTTAGGTCGCTTTCAATTGATCTGTCTAGAGCGACCTCTGCACCTTTATTCAGTGAACTTCTATCTCCTCTTTTTGTTCCTTCGCTTTCCTCCGCTTCTGCACTCGTTTCATTCACTTTTTTCTCTGATTTGTTTAAACCTATAACTTTAGGTCTTTCCTTAAAAATATCATCGGGGATTTCAACAAAAGCAGGAAGCGGCTCCTCTTTGGGTGTTGTTCTCGTCTTAATAATTTCGACACTTTCCATAATGGATTGCTCATCTCTCTCAAGTGACTTTTGCTGTTCTACAGATAGATTGAGAGTGTTGTTCGGATGCTTTATGGAACGGGAACCGGGATTGTCCTCATCTTTCGGGATCCCAATCCATCCTTTTGTGAGATTATCAGATCTAGGGGTGCTTTCTTGCCGAACGGCGTCGCCATCATGACTATCCACAGATGTTCCGGTGGGTTGGATGGACCCGAATATCGGGATGATGTATACTCCCAGGCCAACTAAAAACAGATAAGTGAATATTTTCTGAACCATGGAAGCGCGTTTAGATTTCAAATTTCTGAGCCGATAAGTGACCTTTTTCTTTTCATTCCCAAACCTGGGGAGATACAGGAAATCAGCCGAGCCGATTAGATTCATCCTGAGCAAGGAAAGAATCCCGTTCCCGAATATCTTTGGAGTAATCTTTCCTTGAGAGATGACTTGGGTGTCGCGAAGACATTCACGGGCTAAGTGAATTTTACTGTTGGCATACCAGACGACTGGGTAGAAAAAGTATACGGATTGAATCAAATTCTGAAATTTGATCCAGAGGGCATCACAATGTTTGATGTGAGCCACTTCATGGGAAATGACCGAATTCAGCAACTCCATATCATTTGCTTCGAGTAAGCTCTGCGGTAAATATATAACCGGTTGGAGAACTCTCATGGTGAATGGCGACAGGCATTGTCGTGAACAGACTAGCTTGACATGTCGTTTGACCTTGAATGCCTTCCGCCAGTGAAAAAGCATAGCGTGGCATTGTTCATCCTGGAGATGTGAAGCATTCCGTATTAGTCTGCGATAATACAGGTGTTTTTTTAGATATATTGATAGTGTGACCAGAAAACCGAAGAGCCAGATTCCGAACACACCAATTTTCCAGGATAAGACTTGTGAACTGTTAGATTTGTTGTCTGTGGAAGTTTCTCTTCCAGAAACCAACGCGTTTTGATTTGATGCCCCTGGCTGAATAGAATAAGTTCGATTTTGGGATTCCAGGGTTCTAGACTCAGAAAACAAATCATTAACTTCACTCATGATGGGAACATCATTCAGCCCGTTGTATTTGGCCACAGGATTGGTAAACCCAGGTGGGAGAACCAGCCTGATCAACACGAATGCCCAGAGTCCCAGGTGCCATAAAGGAGACTTATTTCTGAGGAGCCTGGTGAGTATGAGAATCAGAATAAAAAGGAATGCCGAGAAAACTATCTCTCTCACCATAAAAGAAAAGAAGCGGCTGCTCACTTCCCCGAAGATGCTGTTGAGACTGGCTATCATGCTTGTCTCCTCAATCCATTTCTTTTTCTAGTAAACTCTCTAATTCCTCAATTTCCTCTGCGCTCAAGGTGTTGCTTTTTGCAAAAATCGAGACAACAGAACCGATATCCGTTTCAAGTACCCTATCCGCAAAAAATCGCACCATCCTGGCCAAACCTGCTGGCCTGGAAATCAAGGGACTATACAGAAATATTCCATGATATTTCTCTCTTTCTAAAAGTCCTTTTTTAATCATCCGGTCCATTATTGTTTTGGTGGTTGTGTAAGCCCACTTATGAATAGCGTAAACCTGGTCATGCACTTCGCGAATGGTCAGCCTCCCATCCTTCCAGAGTATTCTTAGAATGTCATACTCGGCCTTGGATAATTCAGGAATGTCTTTTCTATTCGGCATTTTTCCTCCTGCTACATTGTAGCACTACTATTAATTATAAACCTTTCACATTATATGTCAAGCTTCACGCAGAGATTAAATGAGTTAAGTCATCCCCTTTTGCGTCAGCCGTGTGTCATGAAATACAAAACTTTTATATATGTTGTGGCTGGTTAAAAGAAAAACTAAAAATTTGATAGATTTCTGGAGCTAACAGCTGGACCGGAGGATGTATTCGAAACGATATCGAATCGCACATTCCAGAATATATTTTCAAGTAGATAGGCCTGTGTCTTCAGGCTATATGGATTTAAGTGGCTTGTATAAAGGTCTTTAATGAATTCTAATCCATATCTTTTTCTGTATTGAGCAAATCATCCTCATCAAATTCTTTACCACAATCACGACATTCGTAACGAATCAATTCTCTTTCGTCTTTGTGTTCTTTTTTCTCAATGGAGGGACTGTGACAATGGGGACATTGCATTTCTTTCTCTACAATAACTCCATACACATTGTCCGGCGGGGGTGTGCCTCTCTTCTCGTTGGATACCTCGCATTCTCGATAATATGGTTTATCCCTCCGGTTATGAGAGACTAAAGCCTGTACCACTTCCCAGCTAAATTTACCTTCCCAGGCCATTCCGGTGATCTCTTCCAGGGCTGTCCTGTTATCATAGGCGGTGGGTCGATAAGGCCTTGGCGAAAGGAGAGCATCGTAAACGTCGCATACGGCAATGATCTCTACCATCCTGTCTTCCAATAAGATGCCCAGAGGATATCCGGATGCATCTCTCCGTTCATGGTGTTCTTTAGCGACCTTTGCTGAAAAACTCTTATGCTCTTGAAGGAAGTAACTGAGAAGCACAAAGCCAGCCAATGCATGGTGTTCCAGGATGCCTCTCGCAGACCTGGTTAAAGGATTAGACCTTTTCAGCACTCGTAGCGGAACGCATATTTTGCCGAAATCATGAATGGTTCCGGCCATCATCGCCATAATCCTATCAGCGGATTTTGCCAATAGATCCTGGGCAATGTTTATTGACAGGGCAAACACCACCAGAGAGTGCTGGTAGGTATAAAAGTCTTTTTCTTTAAAATAATCGAGAAATTCCAAAACAGGTTGAACAAAACTAATTCTCTGCATAATGGTTAATATGGATTTTTCATTTAATTTCTCGAAAATTATATCGTAAGGGGGTTTGTGGAGGATGCTGAGGAGATCTTGGTAAACAGTGTCATACTCTAAAAAGGAAGCAGCCTGATAAGATGCACCCTTATTGGATGCAATCAATTCGTCCAAAGCTTCCGGCGTTAATTCCTTGCCTGCGGGAAGAAGTAATTGATTATCCAATGTGTGAACCGGGTAATCGAGCCTAGGCTTCTTCATGGATTTTTGCTTTTAGTATTTTTTCAAATTGGGATATCCGCTCATTCTGTAGAGATTAGGCTTTGAGTGATTTGGTATTTCCTCCCTCTTTTGAATCACATCCTTATTTCTAAGGTGCGGTGGCATCCCCTCCTCTATAAAATGCTGCAAGTAACGTTGGAATAAATTATTCTCTTTTCCGTTACTTATATTCCCCCTTTAATTAAAGATTTCAATAATCAATTATGTCATTTCTCTTATATAAAAGCCAGGTAATATTTGTAAATTTTTTTAATAAGATGATTTGGATTCCAGCTGTGTGTATTCAGTTCCTTAGATGTCCTAATGTCTGTCCATTTCAAGATTCATTAAATCGTCTTCATCAAATTCTTTTCCACAACCACGACATTCATAACTAATCTTTTCTCTTGCTTCTGTAGGCTCTCTTTTCTTTATGGATGTGCTGTGACAATTCGGACATTTCATTTCTTTATCGACAATGACTCCATACAAGTTGTCTGCCGGAGGGGTGCCCCTTTTTTCGGTGGAAACCTCACATTCTCGAAAATTCGGTCTATCTTTTCGATTGTGGGAGACTAAAGTCTTGACAACTTCCCAGCTCAATTTCCCTTGTTTAGCCATTTCGGTGATTTCCTCCAAGGCTGTCCTGTTGTCATAAGGGGTGGGCCGATAAGGTCTTGGCGTAAGGAGCGCATCATAAACGTCACATGCGGCAATGATCTCTATCATCCTATCTTTCAATGAGATGCCCAGAGGATATCCAGAGCCATCTCTTCGCTCATGGTGATTTTTGGCGACCTGTGCGGCAAAGCTCCGGTGATTTTGGAGAAAGTAACTGAGAATTACATAGCCAGCCAGAGTATGGTGCTCCAGGATGCCTCTCTCTGATCTAGATAGTGGTTCCTTTTTTTGCAGCACTTCTAAAGGGACACATACTTTTCCGAAATCATGCATTGTCCCGGCCATGAGTGCCAAGAGCCAATCCTCGGGCTTTTCCAGCAAGTCTCGAGCCAGGTTTATTGACATGGCAAACACGACCAGCAAGTGTCTGTAGGTATAAAAGTCGTACTTTTTAAAATAATCAAGGAACTCCAGAGCGGGTTGACTAAAACGAATCTTTTCCATTATAGTCATTGTGACTTTTTTATTTAATTTCTCGAAGATTTTATCGTATGGGGGCTTTCTGAGGATGCGGAGCATGTCTTGATAAACGTTGCCATACTCCAAAAACGGAATCGCTTTATAGGATTTGTCCTTAGTGGTCGCGACCAATTCATCCAAAGTGTCTGACGTGAGAAGTTTACCCGCTGGAAGAAGCAATTCGTTGTCTAATGTATAAACTGGATAATAGAGTATGGGCTTCTTCATGAATTTGTATCCTTTGCTTGTTTTTTCCTGTTAAATAAGTGATTTTAATAAGCTATATTATGTAATTTTAGCTTTCTTAATGCAAACAGCAAAAAAATATTGGCTCCGACTCACTATTAATTGATTAATATTTCCAGGTCACTTTATACCGTTTGAGTCGCTAATCTTTAAAAATATCAGGAAGGTTCTTTATCCTGTATTCTACATAAATCTGAAATCCATCCTCTGTCATTTCTGTCAATGCAAAACCAAAATTGTAAAATTCTGCATTCTCTAAAGAAACTCCCTCAGGAGGTTTCATTACATATAAATAGTTTCCTTCTTTATCAAAGACATCGATTTCGAAAATTTTAAGGCCTGCAACCCGATAAACAGCGACAAAGCCACCGGGAAGTATTTTTAAATCTTTAATGGCAACCAGTGCATCAGGATAAGCAGATAACATCCATTTGGATGACTCGCCTCTTTCTAAATAGCGAGAGAGTATTTCTTTTTTATCATCCAAGTCGACTCTCACATTTTTATGGGGTTTCTCGATAACATAGAGAGTTTCTGCCTTAAGATTTTTCACATGTATTTTGTAGTCTGTATTTAACACAATATAAGCTTTTTGATTCTCTTTATCGTAAGAATTTAGAATAAAAGGAGTCGCCCAATCCTCCATCAAACCTCTTCTCTCAGGGCCCCAAATCATTCCCACATTTTCTGCCTGAAAAAGGAGAGTCTCTTTTTCCTTATTGGGACCTTCAGGGGATAAATCGACCAACAATATTTTTTGCTCTGACTTTTCTGGAGAGAGTCTCTTTTTGTCTACAAAAAAGTGCCTATCATTGATCAGGGGTTCTGGGTTGTATCCCAATTTTTTCTCTTGAATAAATTGTCCATTTTTATCAAATTGTGCAAGTTTATGCCTTCCAGTTATCCATATTTGATGATTCATGAAGTAAATCTGAAGGCCGCTAAAATCAGGGAATTCTCCCGGCCCTTGTCCTTTCCGCACTAGGCTACCAAGATATTCTCCGTTTTGTGTGAATCTGTGAACCTCAGTCTGATTTATGCCCAATAAAATCACCTCACCATCAGCATCTCGAGCAAACCGAAAGTGCTTAAATCCAACTTCCTCAAATTTATATGGATTGATTTCCAGAGTTTTTTCAATGTCCAACAGCACTGTCCCTTTAAGCGGTTTTTCAGGATTCATGATATGAGCCACTCCATCGATCATAACCTTTTCTACTTTTCCTTCCTTCGGCCCACAGTAGAAAAATAAAGAAATCGCTAAAATTAGATAAATTAGTTTTTTCATTTCTTTCTCCTGATCAGGCACAAAGGATTTTTAGCATCCACTCGATTCCTGTTACAAATTATGATTTTCCGTATTTTTGAATTATCTTTATTAAATTCTCTTTTTGGTAGATTGAATCGTCTAAAATAAAATCTCCACTAGTTTGTAATTTTTCAAAGTATAATCTCGCTTCTTCATAATAAGGGACAGTTAATCTTCTCATAAACTCAACAAATTCCCTGATATCTTTCACCCTTGGACCTTTGTAGTTTCTCATCAGCAGCGGGCCTACATCTAAAAAGCTTAATAAATTGACAAGTCCTTTCTCTCTCATAAAAAGCTCTAATGGGGCTTCATTCAAACTTACTTCTTCTTCTGAATAACAGGAACACTCTTCTCCGGAGTGAATAATTTTAAACCCATACTGTAAATTTAACGGTGATTCTTCGCCTTCGACCAACCATTCTACATAGCCATCTTCCGGAGATTCAATGACTTGTCCGCACGAATCACAAATCCATTGTTTTAACGGCTCTAACATCTGCGCCTCCTTTTCTTTCCAATTTCCTTCATTCTAGAAAAGCCAATGCTCTAAGGCAAATGATTTAATCTTGAATCACTTTTCTGTTGAAGTCTCTAATACTTCCATGTGATTTTATACCGTTTAACAAAAAGATAGCCTTCTTCATCTTGTTCAACTGTATAAAGCTTCTTATTTTTCAAAACATAAGGCCTGATTTTTAGAGGAATTTTTGCAATAAATTTGCCTTCAGAATCAAACACATCATAGTAATAGCCTTCTCCCTCCTCAACTCGTTCATGTGTCATGACAAAGATCCGGCCTTCGTCATCCGCAGTGAACCAATTGTAAGCATTATGGTATTTAGGGATGGAGACTTTTATTTGTGGAGGTGTGCTTTCAGTCGCCTCCTTTATTTCTTCTTCTGTAATTTCCACTGGGTCATAATCTTTTATTATTTTTCTTTTCAGGTTTCCTTCTTTATCATAAATTTTGATCTCATAATTTTCTGGATAACCACAGATAACTCGGTCATGATTGTCTATCCGAAAAGAGATGATTCCACCATAAGGATTAAAACCACTAGAGTTGGCACTGGGTAAAGGTGAGGAGTCTAAAGAATGAAGGTAGTTCAATTCAGAATCGAATTTTTTTAGCTCGTACCTTGGATTCTCTTCTTCTCTGACAATAGCACGTCCAACTATATTTCCTTCAGAATCTATACTAATCCTCGATAACCCACCTTTAGCTATTTGAATATTTCTCTTAATCTCTCCCTC
>JASFPJ010000112.1:0-9242 GCA_050116035.1 Candidatus Aminicenantota bacterium
GGGAATGAAGCGGAGCCTTTGACTAAGTCACATGTGACCGTGCAGCTCCCACATTGTAAGCAGGCATTGGGGTCGAATTCTCCATAATTTCGAACCTCAGCCAACAAAGTCGGATCACTTTTGGTTTTCGTCATACTTGCACCCTATCAAAGAAATAAATTTGTTTTCAGTTTTAAGAGCATCCCCCAATGCATTCAGAGCACTGAGGGCAAATTTCAGTTGGATAATGTCGCTAGCTTATTTCCTTCAGAATCGACAATAGCGATCTTTACACCAAGTTTTCCATCCAACCTGTGAGTCGCGCAGGACAAACAGGGATCATGAGCTCGGATCATCATCTCGACTTTATTCAGAATGGCTTCATCATACTTGCCGTCTTTGATCAAGTCTTTGGCTGCACTTTTCACAGACATATTGATCGGGGCATTATTGTGGGTGGTGCCCACAATCAGATTCACATTGGTCACCATGCCATTCTCATCGGTTTCATAGTCGTGGATCAGTGTTCCTCTGGGAGCCTCGACACTGCTGATTCCTCTTGCCGCTCTGGGTTCAACCTTTTTTCTGATATCCGTGCTGGTGATCTCAGGATCATCAAGGAGGCGGATAGTGTTTTCGGCATTGTAGAGAAGTTCAATGAGTCTTGCCCAGTGATAGAGGAGCGTGGGCTGGGCGGGACGGCCGAATTTTTCTCTGAATTCTTCCAGTTCAGCTTGAGCGAGAGGAGTATCGATCGTGTCAGAGACATTCATCCTGGCCAGTGTGTTTGTCCGGTAAATCCCATTCGGATTATCCAGGTCCATTGAAAACTCGCCAGCTTTCTTCATGTACGGGAACTTCAAATAGGACCAGGGTTCCACATGCTCACGGATGTAATCGGTGTACTCTTCGTACTTGAAATCTTCGTAAGAACCGTCGACATTCATCATTCTCAATTTTCCATCATACAGATCCATTGAGCCGTCTTCCTTCACCGTGCCTAAAAATCCCGTGTTTATGACACCCAGGGATTGAACGATATCCAGATATTTAGGAAAGAGGTTCGCTTTGGTGAAAGACATGGAGAATTTCGCCAGCTCAAGACATTCATCGGCCATCTTCCTCAGCTCTTTTCTCTCATCCTCGAGCATAGGACGGCTGAATCCTCCAGGTACGGCTGCCGCCGGATGAATGGCCTTTCCGGCAATCATCTCCAGCATGTGGGCAGCCATGTGTCTGACTCTCACTACTTTTTTGGCAAGGTCCGGAGCCGCCCCCAGAATGCCGATGACATTCCTGACAGAATAATCCGCATCCGGTCCAAGCACAAAATCCGCTCCAGCGAGAAAGTAGAAGTGGAGAATATGCTCTTCCATGTACGCGATACTGTTGCACAGCTCTCTCAGTTTTTTTCCAGCAGGAGGTGGATCCACGCCGAAGACCGCATCCGTGGTCTTGGCGGAAGCATTGTGATGAGACCAGGGACAAACCCCGCATATACGAGTTGTTATTCTTGGCATCTCTTCGACGGGTTTACCGATGCAGAACTTCTCAAAGCCTCTGAGTTCGAGGATATTGACTTGAGTGTCGCTGACATTTCCAGCGTCATCGAGCTGGATCGTGATCCTGGCGTGTCCTTCGATTCTTGTGACGGGTTGAATTGTTAGTGTTTTTCCCATGATTTAACTCCTTTTCGGAAGAGGTCGCAAACGACCGGCTCCAGAAAATCTGTTGAATGTGGCCGCACGGTCTGGAATTTGTTTGACGTCAAGCCCGATAGAGGACAGGGCCCCCATCATATCGACCATCGGATTGGCTGTATCTGAGAGAGGGCCAAAACATCCTCGACAGGGCATGTAGGCTTTTATGCATCGAGGAGTTTTTTCTGCGCCCCCGCAGCCTGCTCTTGTGGCTGGGCCGTTGCACAAGAAACCTTGTTCCATGAAACAGCGAACCGTATCAAGAGGTTTTCCGGGTTCAAACTCAACCGGCTCGAGAGGTCTTTTCAAGATTCCCACGGCTTTCTTTTCTCTGATGGTCGGGCACTCATCACACACACTTTTTTCAGGAAGTTTGTATTCCTTTCCTTCCAGGAGCGCAGTCAGTGCATCAGCGACCATTTCAGGTGTTGTCGGACAGCCGGGGAGTTTGAGGTCAACCTTGACGACTTCATGCAAAGCATAGATTCTGTCCGTAAACGGTGACACGGTTTGACTGGGCGTGTCTGCCGAATCCGTGGAAACAGAATCTCGAAAGATCTTATCATGCATCTCATCGACCGTGAACTGATTCGCCAGAGCGGGCAGACCGCCGTAACAGGCACAGGACCCCAGAGCAATGAGAGTTTTGGTCTTTTTCCTCATTTCCTCAGCTACTTCTTTGTTCTCTTCTGTTCGGATTCCTCCGGAAATGATTCCCACATCGGCTTCAGGAATTTCCATGTCTGACTTTTCACCTGTCTGTCCGTATAACTTATGATCCATAAGGACCGGCATATGGACAATCTCAAGCTTGGGTAAAATGTCAAGAAGTGGCTCTCCGATGTCAAGGATGGTGACTTCACATCCTGCACAGATGGTGAACCACTCTTCCGCTACTCTTACCGCCATATTTTGCCTCCTTTAAGGTTTTAATTGTAATTATAAGAGGTGAGACAGGAGTGCGAGCGCACAATTCTACTATGAGAGCATTCCTATTTAATCTATAGGAGCTATTGTAATTATAGGGAAAGTATTAATTCTCTTATAATTACAGTAAATTCTAATGAGAATATTCGTCCGTGTCAACAAAAAAAATAAAAAATATAAAGAAAAACATAATATGAGTGGTTTCACCTTGCATATTAATGGTCTCATGTTCGACAAAAGGAGTGGTATCTCTCCGTTCCACAAGTCTCTGATCTGTGCATTTTTGCCTTGTGGAGGAGCAGAAGGATGTTCTCAGGATGGCTATCTATCAGAAATCTCGAACGTGGGGATGCAATGCCACTGATATAATGAATTTTTTTCAGGAATCTTAGTGATTTAAGCTTGCATTTTTGTTTGAAAAAA
Source organism: Candidatus Aminicenantota bacterium (assembly GCA_050116035.1). GTDB lineage: Bacteria > Acidobacteriota > Aminicenantia > Aminicenantales > Aminicenantaceae > SOIA01. The sequence goes on from JASFPJ010000112.1 coordinate 3,030, forward strand.
AAGTACAATACCAACAAAATAAATTGAGTTTAAACAGGGAGGAGGAATAATGAGGAAAAAGAATCTTTCTTTGCTCGGAGTTATTCTTCTTATATCTTTATTTTTTCTGCAAAGTTGTCAGTCAAAACCTGAGGTAAAAGTCTTAGAACGCTATTTCCATGCTGTGAGAATGGGAGATAGGACAACAATGGGGACCATGGCCTTAGAACCGATTTCTCCTGAGTATTCGAGTTGGGAGATAACGGCGACGAGTGAAGAGACAGTTGAGTCATTCGACTTGCCTGATTTGAACAGTCAAGAGCTGGAGCTAAAAAAGCAAGTCGAAGAATCAGTCATTATCACTATGAATGCCAAAGACGAGGTGGATGACGCGCTTTTTGAAATGGAGAATGCACGAACAAGGGAGGCAAGGAGAGCTGCTCAGAGAAAAGTTGATGATTTACAGAAAAAATACGAAGAGATACGCGCTCGGCATAATCAGCTTCAGGTCGATTATAGTAATGCCCAGGATAAGTCTGCACGGGAAGAAAAGATCACCAGCTTTTCGCTCGGAGCTGGTGAAGTTCCGAATATCAGAGAATTAAGTGGGAGCGTCCATTCAAAGGAAGTGGATATCAAGATGACACTTGTATCAGGAGAAATCAAGAATTATAAGTGCATCCTGAAGAGATATGACCTTAGAGATGAGACTTTAAATCTGCATAGGCGCGGGATGTGGAAAATCCTCAGATTTAAAGTTCTCGACTAATATTGACACTTTTCTTTCTTTCTATTATAAATACCATTTCAACACGATTATTAGAGGTACGATTTTTTTCTGAGGGGGCCGTTAGCTCAGAGGGAGAGCACCGGCCTTTTAAGCCGGGTGTCGCTGGTTCGAGTCCAGCACGGCTCACCAACCTTTAGCGCCCCTGTCGTCTAGCCTGGTCAAGGACACCGCCCTTTCAAGGCGGCAGCACGGGTTCAAATCCCGTCGGGGGCGCTCTTTTTTTATGGGATCAAGGCTCGACATTCGACATTTCTTATACAGCTTTTTATTTGTAGTATTTGTCATGAATACACAATAAGGGAAAAGGAACTTCAAAGAAAAATGTCGAATGTCGAGCCCTGATCCCTATCAACTGACCCCTATCAATCAAGACATTTGACTGAGAAAGTCGAATGTCAAGCCAAGGCCCCTTTTTTTGAGAGTTGGAGAATATATGTTTAAAGAAACACCTTCTTTAGAATTTTCTAAAACGCTCTATTTTTTACGAGATGAGGTTGCACGAACAGAATACTCGTCGTAGAAAGTGGATATTTCCTGGGATAAATTCGAGAATTCGATCATGTGCTTTTTGCACCCTCGTTTGGAACAAATCTGAACCTTCCCGCCTTGCTTCAGCTCGAATGCGGCCATCGGGACATTACACTTCTCACATAAGGTGCTTGTTAACAGAGATGATCGGCAGTGAGGACAGAAAAAGAGAACAATTTCATCCATGGGGATGTGTGTCTCTGAGAAGATGTTGTAACTGCCGTAGATCGAACTCAAATAGAGGTATCCCTTCTTGTCATTAAACTGGATGAAAACCCTAACACTCGGCAGGCCGTCGATGGTTTTTTCGTCATCCATCAAACTCTGTCTGCAGTAAGGGCATTTCACTTGGACTTTCAATTCATGCATTTTGCACCTCTCCTAGAAAGCCGCCTTTGGCTTCGGACGCATCGCCGTTGGATACAGACAGTCGAATCCAAGAGACAGATAAAATAAAAATGTCTGAAGTCAAAGCCTGAACCTCCTTATTTTTTAATAATGAGTCCCTGATAGAATTTTCAATTCGATGGCTTCGACTTTCCGGTACACTTTGTTATAAGAAAGAACTTTTCCGTCTACGCTCAATAAACGTTCGACAGAAATATCGAATAATTTTTCGTTTTCTTTGAGATAGGGAAGGATGACTTCCCAGTCCTTCCCCGTAACCTTGTTGAATTGTCCTCCATTCAGCTGGCCCGGCTCGACCTTTAGATGTGGATCTCTGATGTAGATGGCTCCCCCAGAAGCGAGCGAGAAAAGGTTGCCTCCGGGATAGGGAGTGTCGAGCTCAATAATCTTGCCTTTTGTGTTGAACTTGAGTCCGTTGAGAATCACAAACCCTCCCCCGTCCAGAGGATCTCCGGCCATGAATGACTCTGCCAGGTAATCAAGGCAAGTGCCGTTTATGACTACCCGGGGGGCACCGACGGCATTGATGAGGGGCCTCCCTGCGGCGTTCCCGAGGACATAAGCTTCCCCGCCTTTGGCCCCGTACATAAAGGTCTGTCCGACATCTCCGTAGACGATGAGTTTCCCGCTATTCATGATCTGGCCCACCTGGTCTTGAGCATTCTCATGGACGGCGATCTCCACACCGTCTAAACCTGAACCGAGATAATCGCCTGAACTCCCGAACACATCAATCCGGACGTCATCCGAACCTGGCCCCAATCCGCACCCACAGAACCTCTGGCCTCTCCAGTTGAATGTGATGAAATTTTTCCAGCCGAGCTGGTTTGCCTTCACGATAAACCGAGATATGGATTGGTCTCCCTCTGAGGGGAATTTTTCACAGTTGACAACTAGGGTTTCCTGTTCGCTTTGTGCGGGGCTCAAAGAACCTTTATTGCTCCAGTCTGTGAAATGCAGGTGGATGGTGTCTCGGTCTCTTTCTGGGAGGGACAGGAATATCTCATTGAGATATTTTTCCGCTTTCGTTAAAACTCTTGCTCTTTCCTTGATGGGAATTCTCCATCTTTTGTCGATGATTCCGGTGAACTCCTTCACCTTTTCAGAGAGCTCTTCCTCTTGAGGTGTTCGAGTCGAGAGGTTGACAGATGGACAGTCCTTTTCTTTTTCTGTTGAGATTTTCCTCCCGAACTTATCTGTTATAGTCAACTCTCCCTCTTTGACCGTAAAGACAAACGCCCCTCCGTCCGTGTAACTCCCGCCCCGGGCATTCCAGTAGAAATCCGCATAGGGGAGAAATCTTCTGTCCTCTTCGTGCAGACTGCGCAGGGTGGCATCGATGGCTTGCTTTTCGCTGGCCACAAGCCCGATATTCACACCATTTTCCTGGAAGGCAAACACCTGGGGCCTGAGCATCGATGTATCTGTGATTCCCAGGAGTTTAAAACTTTTTTCCTTTCTGTCTGTCTGGCCGATTATGAAAAACCAGGGGCCATCCGGTGAGCTGTGAATATGGGAGGCCTGGATAGCCCGGTATACCCTTTTTTTCTCCTCAGGCAAAAGGAGGAAATCTCTTTCTGTTGTGGGAGCCAGCGCTTCGATGGTGTACTCGAGAGGGTATTCGAAGATTCTGTTGAACAAGTCAAAAAGGAGCACAGAGACTTCTGTGTCTGTCAGGAAGAGAGGATAGATATTTCTCTGGCTGAGGTACTCGGCGATGGAATGATAATTGGCAAAGTCTCCGTTATGGACGAGTGCCTCATTCATCCCCATGAAGGGATGGGCTCCACCTGGATGCCACACTCTCCCTTTGGTTGGATATCTTTGATGGCCGATCCATACATGAGCGTCCAGATTTCCGAGCTGGTAATACTGAATGACCTGCTCAGCATACCCCACGATTTTCAGAATGAACATGTTCCGTCCGTGGGAAAGGACAAAGGCCTTTTTCTCGCCGAGCGCAGAATAGAATTTTTTATTGAGCTCAAAGGTGTTCTGGCAGATAAACTCGTCCTCTGCTTTTTCTCTTTCAAGGGTCTCCAGATCATGAATGAGGATAAAATGGCTGAGAACATCCTCTTTCACCCGGCAGAAATATCTCCACACCTCAGGCGGCTGGACATCGAGGCCGCTGATATCCCGAAAATCATTCAAGGTGGGGAGTCTGTCGTGAAAGTGCACTTCAAGGCTGGAATAGATGAATTCTTTTTCCACGTCTCTCCTGGCTTCGGGATCAAGATAGGCCACCTGAATCATGTAATCTTCTTCGAGAATTTTCTGGCTGATTCCGAGCTGTTCTGGGTTGAGTCCGAAGGCAGCGATTCCGCCACCTTTACTGTTCCCCCTGTTGTGCATTTGGATCAATGACTGCATGATGTGTCTGCCCGAGATCTTTTCATCACACGCGAGGCCCACAACTCCGCAGCCGCCTTCCATCTCTTGTTTATGGGAATGGTGCGCAGGCGGAGATAGTTTTTCCCTGGAGTTGATCAGCCGCCTTATATCCTTAGTCTTCATCGATATTCCTCAAAAGATCTGTCCGGCCTTTCAATTCCTTTATGCTTTTCATCCCCAACTGCTGGAGAAGCATCCTGAGCTGATGCTGCCACGCTGCGTAGAGATTGATTATCCTCTGTGCTCCCCACTCGGCATCGATCAGCTGGTCCAGGTCGGCGTCTGTTGTGGCAATCCCTCTTGGGCATCCTCTTCCGCTCTCGCAGTTGCCGCATCTCACGCATCCCAGAGCCACCAGCTCTGATGTTCCGATGATGACGCCGTCTGCTCCAAGAGCGATCGATTTGGCGATATCAAAGGAGGTTCGGATTCCTCCGCTGGCCATCAGGACGACCTCATCCCGGATTCCTTCCTCGAGCAGAAATCGGTGAACTTTAGTGATGGCGTATTCAATGGGCATGGCGATGTTTTTCTTGGCGATTTCCGGGGCCGCGCCGGTTCCGCCGTATCCTCCATCTAGGTTAATGATGTTGGCTCCGGCGTAGTAGCTCCCCACTGCCACCATGTCGACATCAGAAGGGGTTGACACCTTTACGGATATGAGTGCATCAGGATTTATTGTCTTGACCCAATCGATATGCTTTTTGTGGTCTTCGACCGAATAGACGCTGTGGAAAGGGAAGGGAGAAAAAAGCGAAGTCCAGGGGACAGCCTCCCTCTTTTTGGCCACCCCTGGAGTGTTTTTATCCCCCAGGAGATGGCCACCCAGACCGGGTTTGGCTCCCTGGGCGTATTTGAACTCGATAATCCGTGCTCTTTGGATCGTCTCCTCCCGTACGCCAAACAACCCTGTCGCGATCTGGGTGATAACGTGGTCTTTATAAGGAATCAGCTCATCCGGATATCCGCCTTCTCCGGTGGATGTGAATGTATTCCAGGCTTTTGCAGACATGGCCCGGGCGAGCATCGTGGGAAGACTCACCGAACCGAAAGACATTCCTGCCCCAAACCAGGGAACAGGGATTTCTACAGAAGGACCCTCTCCTCGACGGTTGAGACAAATGGATGTATTGATTCTTTCGACTTTTGTGGGGGATACGGGCGCTGACTTTTCGATCATGAAATCGAAGCGGTCAAATCCACCTCCGGAAGAGCCGACCTTATGCTCCATGTTTCCGTTAGGTGTCTCACCTGTCTCCGCCTGCTGCCAGGTCGAGACGATCAAATCCGGAGTCCAGCGGAAATCCCCGAGAGTTTTCCACTGGGGATCCATCTCGATTTTGATGGCATCCACCGGACATTTTGTCGCACAATAGTAGGAACCCGCTGTACAGTCTGGGCCTTCGCAGCGGGGAGAATTTGGCACCGTCACATGATTGAATCCTTCTCTCCTTTCGAAGACTCCGCAGGGGCAGAGCTCAACACAGAGTCCGCAGTGAAAGCAGTCGTCACTGAGAGAGAGCTGGTATTTACCGATCTGACTTCGGTATCCGGGCTGTCTATTCTTCATTTCTACGCTTTTCATTTGAACAGAGATTTTTCCTCGAAGATGAAGTCAAAAGATTCTTTCTCGATCTCTTCATAGAACATCGCTCGTCCCTTCTCGCCACGCAGCCGTCTCACATCCCTTATGCCCATGGCGCTCAGAATTTCCAGGAGCTGATCTCGCCAGGCGCATATCATGTTGATGATTCGTTGGGCGGCAATTTCTGGGTCGAGTGTCTTCAATTCAGCCGGGCAGCTGTCTATCCGGCACACATCACAGACTCGACATCCCGTGGCCACCAGCAAAGAGAGATCCAGAATCACGGCATCTGCTCCGCAAATAATGGCTTTCGGGATATGTTCAGCCGCGGCGATCCCACCTTTTCCCAGGAGTGTGATTTCATCCCTCATGTGCCTTTTGACAAGGTTGAGGTGCAATTTCCTTATTGACTCGCTGATAAACAGGCCTTCTTCAGGGCTTTGGCCTTGATTGTCAGTGGTGAGATTCAGGAAATCAATGGAAGAAGACCTGATCATTCCGAGGATTTCTTCGGATAAATGATAGCTGG
>JASFPJ010000113.1:0-9203 GCA_050116035.1 Candidatus Aminicenantota bacterium
GGACGGGAGGGAGCAAACCTCAGCCTTAGAATTGGTTGCGATGTGGACTGTATAACCGGTGGCAATCTTTTTTTTATCCTTTTTGGTCACTAATTCATACCCAAAAACAACTTTTTTCGGGGAAATTTCTTTTAAAAAGACTCGGATGAGGAACCTTTCATCGTAGCGAAGAGGTCTCTTGTATCGGCAAAAAGCCTCAGCCACTACTAAATAATAGCCCTGATCTTCGATACTTTTGTATGGAATATTCTTTTTATGGCAGTATTCCGTTCGCCCTATCTCGAACCATTCGAAATAATTTTTATTATGAGCCACACCCATCCGGTCAATCTCAGAATAGCGGACTCTCTCTTCGAATTCGATGAAGTTATTTTTCCCCTGATATGAGGCGGTTTTAATCGATAAGTTTTCCGAGCTTCTGGATTTCATCATTGTAATATTTTCGGTACAATATTTCCCACTCTCTGCTTCCTTCTTCAATGGATTTCTTCTGGGATTGGATTTTTTCTATGGCCTTCTTGTCGATGACGTTGTAGAGTTTTATCTCTTCCTCGATGCTTTTCACAATGACGAGCCTGATTTCGTTTGGATCATCAAGGAATTCGACTTGGTCGTTTTCAAACAGCGAGTTGAGTATGATACGAGATAAAAAGTTTATTTTTTCTCTGGATAGCCTCAATGTCACAGCACTATATTCCTTTCTTTCGCCAATTTTGTCTTAATCATCCTGAACATAGTCTGGTATTCAATATTCTCTTTCCGGATTTTCTCCATATGCTTACTGAGGATTTCCCGCACCTCCTGGTCAAGCTTATCTTCCTTTTGAAATTCATCGGTGATGAGATTTATGATTTCCTCAACAAGTTTATTCTTGTTGTCAGCAATTATTTTTTCTTCTTTGAGGAGATTTCTAACGGCTATAAATGCCAGATGCTCAATTTGATTTTTATTCAGCCTCATTTCCCGTATAAAATACAATAACTTGTATGAAAATTCAAGGATTGAATGAAGATATGCACAGAATTAATAGCTATTTGGACGTTTGTCCGCTTAGTTATTGGAAATTCGGCAAATCTCAATAGTATGAGAAAAGATATCCTTGAATAATCAGAGGGGATTCATTTATTTTTACTCGATAAATAAAGTATGAAGACCTATCTTCCCAAGCTCATTGAAAAAATGAAGATCAAGCCTGTTGGGAAGCGATTTGGGGGAATATCCATGTGTTTCCTGAGCCCGCAGCTATTTTCGACTCAGCAAAAATGGACCTCCAGCCGGAGACGAACGCTTCTTTTTCTGTGACTCTTTCTCATTCGGTTTCCTCATCACTCGAGTCAATAACTAAGAATGGATGGAAGGAGTCTTTCTCTGGCATTTTTTTGGCCAGGGCCAGAAACTTTCCCTCAAGGCTGAACATCCTGAAAATAGCTTCTTTTTCTTGAAAAGCGTCTGGAGAATACGATTCATCACGGAAGATTTTTTGAATATTTTCAGAAGAGACTTTATTACCGTTCTTTGCCAGGACAGAGCCTCTATCTTTGAGGATAATCTTGGGGAATTCAGGGAGAAGTAACTCAAGAGGGATCAGAAATTCCTCGATTTTTCCTTCGTTGTTCAGTTGTCTGATTTTTTCTATGTTGAGACTATCTTCTAGTTGGTGATTTCCAACGGTTATCCGAGTGAGTTCAGAGATGTGGGCTCCACAGCCAAGGCGTTGTCCTAAATCGTGCGCAAGAGATCGAATATAGGTTCCAGAGGAGCAGCCCGCTCTGAATTCGATTTCAGGAGGAGCAAAATTTATCAGATCAAAAAAATGAATGGAAACCTGGCTCGGCCTCAGCTCGAATTTTTTGTTGCTCCTGACTAATTCGTAGAGTGGCTTTCCTTTGTATTTTTTTGCGGAATAAGGCGGAGCTATTTGCTCAATCTCTCCCATAAATTTTTTCATAGCCTTTAAAACCTCAGTTTTTTGCGGGAGTTTCTCTTTTTCTGATGAGGTGGGTTTCCCAGTGGAATCAAAAGTATCCGTAGAGAATCCCAATCGAATTCGGCCCGTGTACGCTTTATCCTTTTTAGAGTAAAAGGGGAAAAGTCTTGTTGCTTTTCCTACGGCGACAACCACGAGTCCTGTGGCGAGGGGATCCAAGGTCCCGTAATGTCCAACTTTTTGTATCCCCAGAACATTCCTGATCTGAGCGACCACATCGTGAGATGTGATGCCTTGGGGTTTATTGACGAGGATAAGCCCGTCCATGACTCAATAAGGTGTGATATCTTTATGCTTTTTTGGGATTTTTTTGGGTTGTTTTTTTAAAAGGTGGGCCACTGTTTCAGGAATTTCCTTTATGAGCTTTTGGTGTTCCCCCTTGACAGTAAAACCTGCTGCGTGAACGTGTCCACCTCCACCGAAATTCTCTGCCACATAGGCTGCATTCGCCCTTCCTTTTGACCTGAGGCTAACCCTGAATGTGTTCTTCTCAATTTCTTTGAAGAACAAGACCATTTGAACTCCTTTAATGGACCGCGCCAAAGTGGTGATGTCTTCAGTGTCGACTTCTTTGAGCTGAAGAGAGTTCAAGGATTTTTTGAACATAGTGATGGTGGCTATATTTCCCTTTTTGTTCATTTGAAGTGTTGAGAGGACTTGGCCCAGCAGTTTAATTTTTTCAGGGGAATTGTTGTTGAACAAGAGTTCAGCAATCTGGATGGAGCTGGCGCCATGATCGATGAGCTTGTGGCAGACCTTAAAGCTCTTGGAGCTGGTGTTAGAGAATTGGAATGATCCTGTATCGGAGACAATTGCGCAGTACAGATGATTGGCTATTTGAGGAGTAAACTGGATATTGAGTTTTTCTCCCAGGGTGAAGATCATTTCAGCGACAGCGGATGCTTCAGGGTCCACCCAGTTGATGTCCGCATAATAATCATTCGAATGGTGGTGGTCTATGTTGATTTTAAAATAATTGTCCAGGCTTTCCTGTCCTGAGCGAGAAACATTGGCACATTCTAGGAGGATGGCTAAATCAAATTTTTGAGCCGGAATTTGCCCGACCTTAATTTTTTCAATATCCGGAACATTATTCAGAGGAAAAGGAGTTTTATCCTTATTAATGATTTCGACTTCTTTTCCCAAGGATTCTCCCATGAAGGCCAGTGCAAGACTGGTGCAGATAGAGTCTCCGTCTGGTCTCAAATGAGAAGTCACAACGATGTGTTGACTTTCAAGAATTTTTTGGCTGATCAAACCTGCGGGATCATTTTTCATTTTTTTTCATTTCGTCTAACAATCGATCTATCCTCGATTGATACTCAGGATTTGGGTCTGTCGAAAAAATTAGCATGGGATTATACTTTAATTTGACTTTAGAGGCAATAGATTTTCTCAGAAATCCCTTTTTTTTATCCAAGAGTTCGAGAATAGCGTTTTCTTGTTCAGTGCCATAAATGCTTAAATAAATGTGAGCTGTTTTCAGATCAGCAGTCATCTCCACGCGTGTCACGGTTATCAATCCCGAAAAAGAACTCTGGATCTCTTCGATGAACAGACGGCTGACTTCTTCTTTTATCAAACTGGCGACTCTTTTTTGACGTCGTGATGGACTCATTTTTCTTTTCTCTTATGAAAGAGGAACGGAATCTGACAATTTATGATTGATTTAAAGCCTAACTGTTTTTTAGAAATAATGGGTTTCATGGTCAATGATCTGTCCGTCTACATTCTTTTCAACAACATCTATGATTTTGTTGAACAGGCTTTCTACAGGTGTCTTTTGGCTGTTGATTGTCACAATGCCGATTCTGGTTCTCTGCCATTTATTCTGATACTCGAGCTCGGAAAAGGCGACATTGTAATTTTTCGTCAGACGGCTCTTGAGTCCAGATAATCTTTTTCTTTTTTCCTTCAGAGAGTGAGAATAAGGAAGGTAAATCTCTATAGATAAGAATCCAATGACCATTGAGACAACTAAAATCAGGTTCTATTCAGGAGCTTCCTTCTCGATAATGAAAGCTTCTATAATATCGCCTTCTTGGACTTCTTTGAATTTATCAAGACGGATGCCACATTCATAGTCTTTTTTGACTTCAGTGACATTCTCCTTGAGATGCTTGAGAGAAGCGATCCGTCCCTTGTAGACTTCCTCATCGTCTCTCAGAACTCTCGCTTCAGCGTTCCGAGTGATTGACCCGTCTGTGACATAACAACCGGCAATAACGCCGACTCTCGAAATGCGAAAGATTCGCCTGACCTCAGCCCTTCCCAAATACTTTTCTTTGAGTACAGGCTCCAGCATTCCGGACATCGCTTCCTTTATGTCCTTGGTGAGTTCATAGATAACTTTATAAGTCCTTATTTCTACATTTTCTTCATTAGCCATATCCAGAATTTTTTGATCGGGTTTGGTGTTGTATCCGATTATAATCGCGTTAGAGGCCGTGGCGAGGAGAACATCGGATTCAGTGATTTTTCCTGTTGCTGAATGAACAATCTTTACTTTTATATGATCTGTGCTTAGATTGGGAAGGATATCTGAGAGAACTTCCACAGAACCATGAACATCGGTTTTAATGATGAGAGGGAGTTCTTTGACCTCGCCTTCTTCCATTTTTTTGAACAGCTCATCCAGCGTGAGATGCTCAGGCCGGGGCACTTCAGCTTTTTTGACTTGTGAGAGACGGAATTGAGTGATCTGTTTGGCTGTTTCCAAATCTGAGACCACTTGGAAATAATCTCCAGCCACAGGGACTTCAGAGAAGCCCAGGATTTCTACGGGCACAGAAGGCTCTGCTTTTTTCAAAGGTTTGCCCTTTTCGTCAAAAAGAGCTCTGGCTTTTCCATAGCTTGTTCCACAGATGAAAGCCTCTCCCTGCGAGAGAATACCTTGTTGAACGATGACAGTCGCCACAGCGCCTTTTTTAGCGTCTAGACTTGCCTCCAGAACAACTCCCTGAGCCTGGACATTGGGATTCGCCTTGATTTCGATCACATCACTCAAAAGAAGGATCATCTCCAGAAGCTCATCCAGGTTCGTTTTCTCCTTGGCTGAGACTTCTACGCTAATCGTTTTGCCGCCCCAATCCTCTACAAGAAGGTCTTCTTTGGACAGCTGTTGTTTAGCCTTATCGATATCTGCGTTTTTTTTATCGATTTTGTTAATGGCAACAATTATCGGAACTCCAGCATCTTTGGCATGATTGATGGCTTCCTTGGTTTGGGGCATAACCCCGTCATCTGCCGCAACAACCAGGACGACGATGTCAGTCAATTTGGCTCCTCGGGCCCTTAGCTGAGTGAAAGCCTCATGGCCAGGAGTATCGATAAATGTTATCGGGCGGTTATCATGAAAAATTCTGTAGGCCCCTATATGCTGTGTGATGCCGCCTGATTCTTTTTCGACTAAATTGGATTCTCTTATGGCGTCCAGAAGAGTTGTTTTTCCATGATCCACATGGCCCATGATCGTGACCACAGGGGGCCTCAATATCATTTCTTTTTTTTGGCTTTCGGCCTGGGTGCGTATCTTTTTCTCGATGGAAATTAGCTCTAGTTTGAGATTGAATTCTTTGGATATCAACTCGGCCAAGGATTCATTCACCACATCATTGACGCTGACTGTTTGCCCTTTTGTCCTGAGCATTTCGACAAAGTCTTTGGCTTTAATGTCTGTTTTTTCAGACAGGTCTTTTATACTCTCGCCTTCTCTCAGTGTGATCTTTTTCGCGGTGCTTTTCGAGGCCTTTGTTTTTGGCTTTTCTTTTTTTTTCTTTTCTTGTGCATCCATGGTTTACTGATTCTCCAGGTTTGTTGTGTTCACCCTATTTTTCCTTAATCTCTATTTTCCAGCCCACAAGCCTCGAAGCCAGCCTGACATTCGTCCCTTTCTTGCCTATTGCGAGAGAAAGCTGGTCCATGGGAGCAATGGCCTGCATGGTTTTTTCGTTTTTATTAAGAATAAAGACTTTCTCGACTTTAGCCGGACTCAGAGCCGCTTTGGCATAGACTAAAGGATTGTCCGACCACTCGATGACATCGATTTTTTCTCCCGACAATTCTTTGCTGATAGCCATTATCCTGTTTCCTTTGACTCCTATGCAGGCTCCAATGGGATCAATATCTTTTTCTGTGGTGAGGACGGCTACCTTCGCTCTTTCTCCAGGTTGACGGACGATATCCTTTATTTCAATATCCCCATTGGCAATTTCCGGGATTTCTAATTCCAGGAGTTTTGCCAGGAATTTGGGGTCTGCCCTTGAAACAACAACCTGTGGGCCTATATTTTCTTTGCGGACTTGGGTAACGACAGCTTTGACCCTGTCGCCCCTGACGAATTCTTCATTCCTCAATTTTTCCCGGAGAGGAAAAAGAACATCTGTCTTGTTCACTTCTAGAATCATGTTCTTGTTTGGTTCGACTCTTCTCAAAACTCCGGTCACAATTTCCCCTAACCGGGGAGCGAAAGATTCATAGATTTTTTCCTGTTCTGCATCTCTGACTTTTTGAAAGATGACCTGCTTGGCAGCCTGGGCAGCGATACGGCCCAATGTGTCTGAAGGGAGGTCCACTTCAATCTCTTTCCCGACAGTGGCCTCGGCATTAATCTTCTTTGCCTCTTTTAAGGATATCTCTCTGGCCGAATCTTGTGGATCCTTTTTAACGACTTTAATCGTGTAGACTCTTAATTCTCCCTTTTCAGGTTGAAATGAAATATTCACATCTTCTTCACTGGCGAAATACTTGGAAGAAGCAACTCTCAGAGACTCTTCTATGGCACTGACGATCACACCTGTCTCCACTCCTCTTTCTTTGCTGAGCTGGAGAATGGTGTTCCACACATTGACCTTCATCTTTGAGCCTCAATTGTCCTTTCAGGGGATATAAAGAGGCGAGAATTATAACTGAAATAAAAAAGAATATCAAACAAATGGGGTTGGGCCTTAATCTTTACATGATCAGAGGGGCAAAAACAAGGCTCACAACAGCCATGAGTTTAATCAGGATATTCATGGAGGGGCCTGAGGTGTCTTTCAAGGGATCGCCGACAGTATCCCCGATCACAGAAGCGGCATGAACTTCCGTTCCCTTTCCTCCCAAGTTGCCTTCCTCTATCCATTTTTTAGCGTTATCCCAGGATGCCCCGGCATTGGCCATGAAGATTCCCATCAGAACTCCTGTTGCTGTCGCTCCGGCTAAAAATCCACCCAGTGACTCAGGTCCGATGAGAAAACCGACCAGGAGCGGGACGATCACAGCGAGAAGTCCGGGAAGAACCATTTCAGCCAATGCTCCACGAGTCACAATATCGATGCAGCGGTCAGAATCGGGCTTGGCCTTCCCTTCCATCAAACCCTTGATTTCTTTGAACTGTCTCCTTATCTCCATGACCATTTTGTTGGCATTCTTCCCAACAGCTTTGATAGTCAGAGACGCGATGACAAAAGGCATGAGAGCACCGAGCAGTAAACCTATGACTGTTTCGACGTTAGTCAGGCTGATTCTCAACGGGTCTTTGCCTGCATTAATCAGGAGAGTATTCACAGTCTTCTGGTATGCAGAGAAGAGAGCTAATGCTGTGAGGGCGGCAGAACCAATAGCAAATCCTTTGCCGATGGCTGCGGTCGTGTTTCCCAGTGAATCGAGTTTGTCCGTTATTTTTCTGATGTTTGGCCCGGCTTTGGACATCTCCGCAATGCCTCCAGCATTATCCGCGATGGGGCCGTAGGAATCCGTAGACATGACGATACCGATGGTGGCCAGCATCCCCACCGCTGAAAGTGCAATGCCGTAGAGTCCAGCCAATCTGTAGGAGATAAAAATAGCGGCGGCTATGGTGAGTAGAGGCAAGATTGTGCTCTGGAATCCTACAGCCAGGCCGGTGATGATGGTCGGGGCACTTCCGGTTTGGGCAGTCCTGGCAATCGTTTTGATCGGAGGGCCAGAAGTAAAATATTCACTTTCCAGACCTATGAAGACACCGGAAAGCATTCCACTCAGAACGGCCCAGAAGACATTCAGATCTCCAAGAATGACTTTAACTGCAAAAAATGATCCCGCCAAGAACAGGATGCCGCTGATATAATATGCATTCCTCAAGGCAGATTGCGGACTGATATTCTTGAGAATATTTATCGAAAAAACACCGATGATCGAGCTGACCAAGCCAATGACGATCAAGAATAGAGGAAGTGACATGTAGTTGACTGCAGGATTGAGAGTGGCGCCGATGGCGATTGAGGCGATAACAGAGCCCACGTAAGATTCGAAAAGGTCAGCACCCATCCCGGCTGTATCCCCCACATTGTCGCCCACATTGTCAGCAATGACTCCCGGATTGCGGGGGTCATCTTCGGGAATGCCGGCCTCAACTTTTCCCACAAGGTCTGCCCCGACATCCGCGCTTTTGGTATAAATTCCCCCTCCCACACGGGCGAAGAGAGCGACGGAACTGGCTCCCATGGCAAATCCATTGATGATCATGGGGTCTTTTGTGAAAAAGTAGAAGATGCCTATTCCAGCTACTCCCAGAGCAGCCACAGAAATTCCCATCACCGCTCCACCCTGGAAAGCAATGGACAGAGCTCTGGGGGTTCCACCTGTTATGGCCCCCTGGGTAGCTCGAACAGCCGACCGGGTGGAGGCTTTCATCCCGACAAAGCCGGCGAGTAATGAGCATGTGGCTCCAGTCAAAAAGGCCAGGCTTGTGTAGATTGTAAAGAGTTTCCACAGGACAGCAAAAAGGATGACGACAAAAATCGCGATGAAGCTGTATTCTCTTCTCAGAAATGTCATTGCCCCTGAATGAACCGCTTCAGCGATGTCATTCATGAGCTCGGTTCCTTTCGGGTATCGTTTAATCACGAAATACAGAAGAATGGCAAAAAAGAATCCCAAAAAACCGAGGATAAAAGAGAGTGGAATCAGATTGAGTATTGTCATGGGCGCACACCCTTAAAAAAATTTAAAAGGATGTATAGCATAAAAACCATTAAATTGCAATGCTGGCCTGGACATAGAAGCGAGACCTTATTGACTGAACCTGTGTGGTTGAGAATAAGCGGATGAGTGTTCAAGCCATTCTTTAATTGAAGCTCAAAATTTCAATGCCGCACTAAAAATTCAAATTTTTTGTATCACTCAGCGTGGTTCCCGCAACAGAGAGATGTCTGGCATATTCTGTGATTTGTTTTTTGATAGGGAAGGTTGACGC
>JASFPJ010000114.1:0-9160 GCA_050116035.1 Candidatus Aminicenantota bacterium
CCAAAATCTCTGTACTCCTCGACTTTTTCATAATTGATGAACTGTGTGAATTTCTTCTCATCTTTCCATTTATCGATCAGCGCCGGGATAAAATAAATGCCAGGCTCGACTGTCACCACATAGCCGAGCTGGAGTTCTTTGGCCAGCCGGAGATAGGCAATCCCGAACTGGTCGCTTCTCTTGATGTTCTCATCGTACCCGACATAATCCTCTCCCAGGTCCTCCATATCATGGACATCCAATCCCATCATATGGCCAATCCCGTGGGGGAAGAACAAGGCATGAGCTCCTTCTTTCACGGCTTCATCCATATCCCCTTTCATGATTTCCAGCCCTTTCAATCCTTCAGCAATGGTTTTGGCAGCGATAAGATGAGTTTCTTTGTATCTGATATCAGGACGGATCGACTGAATGGCCGCTTCCTGTGCCTGGAGAACGATCTCGTATATCTCCCTCTGCTTCGGAGAGAATTTTCCTCCGACCGGGATTGTCCGGGTGATATCAGCGGCATAGTGTAGCAACGACTCTGCGCCGGAATCATTAACCAGCAGCCGGCCCTCTTCAAGGACATTGCCGTGGTAATGGTTGTGCAGGATCTGTCCGTTTATGGTCAATATGACCGGGAAAGAAATGTGGTTGCCAGAGGAGAGAGCGATTCCCTCTATTTTCCCGGCTATCTCTCTTTCATAAATGCCTGGTTTCGCCATTCTCATGGCAGTGGTGTGCATCTCATAGGTCGCTGCATGCGCTTTTTCGATCTCATCGATCTCTTCCTTTATCTTGACTGACCTTTGGGCCACGACCGCTTTGATCAGCTCTTCAGAAGCCTTGTTCTTGGCTTCATCAGGATTGATGCCCAATAACCGGCTGAGCTTCAATTCTGTCTCGGGACGGTAGGGAGGAAGAAAATGAATCGTCTTCCCTTGCTGGGTGGCTTGTTTAACAGTTTCCTCCAACTGATCCAAAGGAAAAGTCTCTGTCACACCCACCTTCTCCGCTCTTTCCTTCATAGAAGGCTGAAAGCCCATCCAGATGATATCCTCGATATCCACATCATTCCCGAAAATGATATCCCGGTCTTCATCCACATCGATGACACCGGCTAGAGAGGGAAAGTCGAGTCCGAAGAAATAGAGGAAAGAGCTGTCCTGTCTGAAGTGGAAAGGATTGGCCGGATAATTCATCGGAGATTCCTCGTTCCCCAGGAAAAGAATTAATCCAGACTTGAGCTGCTCTTTCAGGCCGTTTCTTCTTTGCGTATAAATGGCAGGATCAAACATGGGATTCTCCTTGTCTTTGATTTTTCATGGTTAGGATACTTGATATATCAATCCTTCGCCGAGAAATCAACTTAAAAAATAAAAAAGGCTAAAAAATAGGGGTCGCGTCTTAACATTTAACATTTCTCTGTTTTGATAGAATTGAAGGGGGCAGGTCTTAACATTCAACATTTTTCCTATCTGTTCACCTTAATGGATATCCGAGAAAAGTCCTGTTGAAAAATATCCTTAGGATGAAATGTTAAATGTTAAGACGCGACCCCGTGTTCTGTTCGTTTGATGATCTCGTTCTGTAAGTCCATACCGATATCGACGAAGTAATCACTGTATCCCGCTACACGGACAATCAGGTCTCTGTATTTCTCTGGATTTTTCTGGGCCTCGCGAAGCGTGTCCGCGCTGACCACATTGAGCTGAATATGGTGACCGTCCATCTTGAAGTAAGACCGGATGAGATGGGCGATTTTATCGATTCCATCATCATCGGCCAGAAGATGCGGCGTAAACTTCTGATTGAGAAGTGTCCCTCCCGTTCGCACATGGTCCATCTTGGATGCGGACTTGATCACTGCGGTCGGGCCCTGACGGTCAGCTCCCTGGACAGGTGAGATTCCTTCTGAAAGCGGGTCGCTGGCTTTTCTTCCGTCCGGCGTGGCTCCAATCACCCTCCCAAAATAGACATGCACTGTGGTCGGCAAAAGATTGATCTGGTAGAATCCGCCTTTGGCATTCGGCCGGCCGACGACTTCCTGGTAATAGGCTTCAAAAATCATTTTCATAACCCCATCTGCATAATCATCATCATTTCCGTATTTAGGGGTCTTGTTCAATAACCTCTGGCGGAGCGGCTCATCTCCTTTAAAGTTGTTTTTCAGGGCTTTCAACAGGTCCTTCATGCGGATGTGCTTTTTATCAAAGATATTGTATTTGAGGGAGGAGAGAACATCCGTCATCGTTCCCAACCCAACTCCTTGAATATAAGAGGTGTTGTAGCGTGCGCCTCCGTCATGGTAATCCTTCCCCTTGGCTATACAGTCATCGATCAGGAGGGAAAGAAAAGGCGCGGGTAGATAATCAGCGTACAGCCTCTCGATGATGTTGTTTCCTTTAATCTTTATGTCCACGAAGTGGTGAAGCTGCTTCTTGAAGGCCTCAAACAACTCCTCGAAGGATTTGAATTCGGCCGGGTCACCGGTCTTCAGTCCGATTGACTTCCCTGTTCTTGGGTCAATCCCATTGTTCAGCGTGATCTCTAACACCTTTGTCAGGTTGAAATATCCAGTGAGGATATAACATTCTTTCCCAAAAGCGCCAGTCTCCACACAGCCGCTCGCTCCCCCGTTTCGCGCATCCTCAACCGATTTTCCCTGTCTGACCAGCTCCTGGACGATGGCATCCGTGTTAAAGATCGATGGTTGTCCGAAGCCTGTCTTGACAATTTTCAAAGCTCTCTTCAGGAAGCTGTCGGGTGTTTTCTTGCTGATCTGGACCATCGAGCTTGGCTGGACAATCCGCATTTCCTCGATCACATCGAGGATAAGAAAGGAAAGTTCGTTCACCGCATCCGAGCCATCGGCCTTGACTCCTCCCGTGTTGATCAATGCAAAATCCGTGTAGGTCCCGCTCTCTTCCGCAGTGACGCCGACTTTCGGTGGAGCCGGCTGGTTGTTGAATTTGACCCAGAAGGCCTGCAAAAGCTCCCGGGCTTTCTCCCGGCTCAGAGTCTTCTTCTCCAGACCCTCTTTGAAAAAAGGATAGAGATGCTGGTCGAGTCGCCCTGGATTGAACGAATCCCAGGTATTGAATTCGATGATGACTCCAAGATGGACAAACCAGTAATACTGGAGAGCTTCCCAGAAATCCCGGGGAGCATGGGCCGGCACACGGGAGCAGTTCCGGGCGATTCTCTCTAATTCCTTTTTTCTCGCTGGATTCTTTTCTTTCCTGGCCAGTTCTTTCGCCTTTTCCGCATGGCGCTTGGCGTACATGACCAATGCATCAGCGCAGATCGCCATGGCTTTCAGCTCTTCACGCTTCTTGTAGGCTTCAGGGTCATTGAAAAAATCAAGCCTTTCGATGCTCTTCTCAATGTCTTTTTTAAAATCGAGAAATCCTTTCTTGTAGATTTTATCATCCAAGACCGTGTGTCCAGGGGCTCTCTGTTCCATGAATTCGGTGAATACTCCGGCTTCGAAGGCATCTTTCCATTCCTGGAACATCTCACTGAAAATCCTGTCTCGTATGGATTTTCCCCTCCAGAAGGGGATGATTTCCGTTCTGTATAATTTTTTGGCTTCTTCATCCACCGCAAAGGATGTCTTCTTCCGAGTATCCAGTATTTTCAGATCTTCGAGACTGTGGGCCGTGACCTCAGGGTAGGTCGGAGTGGCCTTGGGAGCCAGACCCCGCTCGCCCACGATGAGTTCGCCCTCGTTGATGCATATGGCTTTATTCTCGAGAATGTGTTTAAAAGCTAACGCTCTTTGGACAGGAGCTGAGACTCTGTTGGCCGTATCGCTTTTGTAGAATTCGGTAACGAGCCTGGCTCTCTCCGGAGAGATATGTGGCTTGATGCACAGGCTCTGCTCTCTTAATTTTCTTATCCTGTCGTTCATCTTTTAACCTCCTATCCTGACTGAAAAACCAGAATCCACCAGGATATCTTTTGCCTCTTCGATTCTCTTTTTTGAAGGGGATTGAAAAGTCATGAGTGGCTCTTCTTTCTGCAACCTTCTGTATTTTTCGCATCCTCCTCTGTGATATGCCAGGAGGCTAATATTTTTATCATTCTGGAGCGTTCTCAAATGCTCAGCAAACATCCTGATGCTCTGATTATCATCATTAACGCCTGATACGAGAGGGATACGAACGTGAATAGCTTTTTTTCTCTCTGAAAGCTTCTTTAAATTCTCGAGGATGATTTGATTGGAAACGCCGGTGTACTTCTTGTGTTTCTCATCATCCACGATTTTAAGGTCGTAGAGAAAGAGGTCCACACGATCACTGATCCTTTCCAGATCTTGGAAAGGGATATACCCTGAAGTATCCAGAGCCACATGGATACTACTTTTTTTTGCCTCTTCCATGAGGCTCTCGAGAAAATCTACCTGGAGCAGAGGTTCTCCGCCAGAGAAAGTAACACCGCCTCCGGACTCATCGAAGAACACTCTGTCCTTTTCTATCTCTTCCATCATTTCTCCAACCGACACTTCCCGGCCAACAATCTCAAGAGCATCATAGACACAAGCCTCTTCGCAGCTCCCGCAAAAATCACATTTTTTTGTATCCACCACAATCCGGCTCCCATCCTTGGAAATTGCGCGACTGGGACAGGCCGTCACACAGGCGCTGCAATCTTCTGCACACCTGTTCTCTCTCCAGAAAACCTCAGGTTCGAGTTCCAGCCCTTCCGGGTTCTGGCACCACTGACAGCGGAGAGGACAGCCTTTGAGAAAAACAGTGGTCCGGATTCCAGGGCCGTCGTGGATGGCATAACGCTTAACATCAAAAATAATGCCTTTCTTCATCACTTATGCCTTTTTCTCTGAAATCGCGGCGGCGTGAGTGTAGTATTCTTTAATGAATCTCTCCTGGACTTCATAAGACCAGTGGACATCTCGAATGAAAGCCGCGGCTTCTTTTCGCTTACCCTGCGCGATCAGTCTCACCAACTCCTTGTGTTCTCTTATGGATGATATCTCCCAATCTTTCACAAAACCCTCTTGACGAGGAAAATCGTAGAGTCTCTTTTTCAGGTTGGTGACTAATCTCATCAGATTGCTGTTTTCGCATAAATCCAGAAAAGTGTTGTGGAATTTCAAATTTTTCTTGTAATAGAGGTTGAAGTTATCTCGCTGGATGGCTTCCTCCATCTCCTTGTTGATAGCCTTTAATCTATCGACATCCTCTTCCTTCAACCTGTCAAAGGCGCACAGCAAAGCTGTGCTTTCGAGAGCCCCGATAATCTCGTAATAATCCTTGATATCCTGGAGTGTGATGTAGTTAACGACTACTCCCCGCCGGGGAAGGATGGAAACAAAACTCTCCATCTCGAGCTGAAGCAGCGCATCCCGTAAAGGAGTCTTACTCACTCCTAATTTTTTACTGGTTTCATCCATATTGATGACCGAGCCGGGTCGAATTTTCCCTTTTTCCATCTGTTCTCGAAGGAATTCGTACACCTGCTCTTTCAATGATTTAAGGTTCAATATGCTTTTTTCCGCCAATTTGTCCACCTCATCTGATATCTGATATATCACATATCAGTTAGCTTTGCAAGTCTTTTTTTTGTTTTGGGGACGTTCCCCAAGGTGCCACCTTAGAGCAAGAAGCTCATTCATGCCACAATCTATTCTACAGGTCAGGGGCCGATCCTCACCAATAGACATTTCTCATATTGATAGAATTGGAAAAAACAAGTCTTAACATTCTACATTTCTTGACTATGCCCAGACGAAAGCACCTATTTATTCAAGGATGGTGAACAAAAGAAGAATCAGAGATATGGATAATGTCGAATGTTGAGATGCGACCCCTTTTTGATTTAAAATGCGCTAAGGTGGTACCTAGGGGAACGTCCCCATTTATTTAACAGTGACGACTGGTTTGCCCAGCTTCTTTTCATCCACATGGATTCCGAGACCCGGTTTCACCGGGACATCCAGCCTCCCCTCTTTTCTCTGAGGCGCATCTTCAGCAAGATGAACATCATTGTAGCTGTTGAAATCAGTCGAGGTGAAATAAAATTCTGAGCGGGTGCTCCCCACCAAATGAGCGATGGCCGCAGTTGTGATATCCCCTCCCCAGCTGTCTTCTAAGGTCATCGCGATTCCAAGGGATTCACACATATCTCTCATCAGCTTGGTTTTGGTCAAACCTCCCAGTCTGGAAATCTTCAGGTTAACAACATCCATGGCCCGGTGATGAAAAGCGGCTAAAAGGGGCCCAACTCCTCTGATCACCTCATCCAGAACCATAGGCTGACGTGTATGTTCCCGGACCATAAGACACTCTTCTAGAGTCGAGCATGGCTGTTCGACATAGAAGTCCTCCTCGAACAGCGCATTCACTACCCGAATCGCTTTATGCGGCAGCCAGCCAGTGTTGGCATCTGCCACAAGAATATCTCTGGGCTGGATAACCTTTAAAACAGTCTTGATGCGTTGGATATCATCATCAGGATCGCCTCCGACCTTGAGCTGAAACCTTCGATACCCTTCCTCTCTGTAACGAGCCACATCCTCTGCCATTTCTTTCGCCGAACCCTGGGATATGGCTCTGTAGAGGGGGAAATTATCCACATACCGCCCGCCTAGAAGAGTGCAGACAGGGGTTTCTGCAGCCTGGCCGAGAATATCCCAGCAGGCGATATCCAGCGGGGATTTGATATAGTTATGCCCTGTCAACGCCGTATCCATAATATGATTGATGACGTTGAGCTGGCAGGGATCCTTCCCAAGAAGGAGAGGGCCTATCTCTTCGATTCCAGCTGGAACTCCCCGGGCAAAAGCATCCATGTACGCTGAGCCCAGAGGACAGACTTCAGCATATCCGTTTATTCCCTCATCTGTCGAGATTCTTACGATAGTGCTCAGGAATGAGGTCACTTCCTGGCCTCTGGACCAGGCATATTTGTGGTCGAGGAGTTTATAACTCACTTGATAGACATCAATATGTGTAATTTTCATCCGAATCTCCTTCTCAATGGAGATTTGATACCTTAAACTTTAAAATGCTTCGAGCTTGAGGAGCTCTTCCCAATCTTCATCGACCTGCTTCTGGATCTCCTCGAGAACCTGTGCATTCTCCTCCTTGAACAAGTGCCGGAATCTCCCCTGGCCCTTGAGCCATTCCAGGACCGGCTTTTTTTCTTTTGGTTTGTAGTTGATCTTATACTTCCCGTTTTCCACTTCGTACAGCGGCCAGACACAGGTATCCGTAGCTAGTTTGGCCAATCGAATTCCCTGAGACTCATCGTATTTCCACTCGGTCGGACAGAGACAGAGAACATTCAGGAACGCCGGACCTTTGGTTTCGAAAGCCTTCTTGGCCTTGTTGTACAAGTCCTGCCATCTTTGAGGACTGGCCTGAGCCACATACGGAATGTTATGGGCAACCAGGACTTTTGTCAGGTCTTTCCGCCACTGAAGCTTCCCCGGACTCTGGCTTCCTTCCGGAGATGTTGTTGCCGATGCGCCAAGAGGCGTGGCCGAAGATCTCTGCCCGCCGGTGTTGGCATAGGCATTGTTATCATAGCAGACATAAACAATGTCATGTCCCCTTTCCACGGTACCGGAGAGAGCCTGGAGCCCGATATCGTAGGTACCGCCATCCCCACCGACGCCCATAAATTTAATCTCTTTATCCTTAGAAATTTTCCCTTGTCTCTTCAAAGATTTATACATGGCTTCAATTCCGGCGATGGTTGAAGCAGCATTCTCGAAAGCACTGTGGACCCATGTCATGTTCCACGATGTCCTGGGAAAGATGGTCGTGCAGACCTCAAGACAACCTGTCGCATTGGCAATGATCAATGGATCTTCTGTCGCTCTGAGGATAATCTTGAAAATGAGTGGAATCCCACAGCCCAGGCACATGCCGTGACCTGCGACCAATCTATCTTCCATGGAAGCTAAATCCTTCAGTTTTGCCATTTTTTTCTCCTTCTCCCTTACTCTCTCAAATTGATGTAACCGAACCTTTCCTCGACCTTTCCTGTCTCTGCGATCTTCTCCAGTTTCAAGGCGACATCTTTGAAATGCTCAACCATAATATCCCTTCCACCAAGGCCATAAACATAGTTCACAATCGGAGGCCGCTTCTCGTAATCATACAGTGCAGAGCGAATCTCAGTGAACAGAGGGGCTCCAAAAGCTCCCGGGCTTGAAGAACGGTCGAGCACCGCGACGGCTTTCATTTTCTTGAGGGCCTCGGCAATCTTCTGATGAGGAAACGGACGAAAGACTCGCGGCTTGAGAAGGCCGACTTTCTTTCCTTCAGCTCTCAATTCATCGACAGCGTCCTTGCACGTTCCAGCTGCAGAACTCATGACTACAATGCATGTCTCGGCGTCATCCATCCTGTATTCTTCGAAAAATCCGTATTCACGGCCAAACGATTTGCCGAACTCCTTTCCGACGGCTTCGATGACTGGCGGTGAATTCTCGATGCCTTCTATCTGACTTCGTTTGTGCTCAAAATAGTAGTCGGTGAAATCGATCGGACCCACGGTCATCTTTCTGTCGGTATCTAAAAGAGGATAGACCGGCTTGTATTCGCCGACGAATTTCTTGACTTTCGCATCATCTTCAACCTGGATGACTTCCATAGAATGACTGATGATGAATCCGTCCAAGCCGACCAAAACAGGAGTCCTGACATCCAGATGTTCAGCGATCCGGAAGGCCTGGATGAAATTGTCATATGCTTCCTGGCAGCCTTCCGAATAGATCTGTATCCACCCCGCGTCTCTAGCCCCCATGGTGTCGCTGTGGTCACCGTGGATGTTTATCGGGGCACTCAAAGAGCGATTGACGATTGCCGCTATAATCGGAAGCCTTAATCCGGCTGCGATGTAGAGCATCTCCCACATCAGAGCTAATCCCTGGGAGGCTGTGGCGGTCATGACTCGTCCTCCTGCTGAAGCAGCACCGATGCAGACACTCATAGCGCTGTGTTCACTTTCTGGGCAGACGAATTCTCCGCTAATCAAGCCGTCGGCTTTGAATTTGGCGATGGTTTCTACAATAGCCGTGGACGGTGTGATGGGATAGGCCGCGAGAACGTCGGGATCGATCTGCCTGACTGCCTCGGCGATTGTCTGGTTACCGTTTAGTGTCTTCAGTGTACTCATTTGTCACTCCCTCCTGCCAGCTCGATTT
>JASFPJ010000115.1:0-9142 GCA_050116035.1 Candidatus Aminicenantota bacterium
TATCCGAGTGAACGGTGGAGGAATTGGAGGACAGACAGAAGCGATTCGATTAGGGATTTCCCGGGCTTTAGTCGAATTTAATAAAGAATTAAAAGCCAGCCTGAAGAACGCAGGCCTGCTCACGAGAGATGCCAGGATTAAAGAACGCAAAAAATACGGATTGTTAGGCGCCAGGAAGGCTCCACAATACCACAAGAGATAAACGGAGGATTTCTGTTGGTCACAGTCACAATGAAAGAACTGTTGGAAGCCGGTGTTCATTTTGGTCACCAGACGAAAAGGTGGAATCCTAAGATGAAAGATTTCATCTTCGGCCAGAGGAATGGAATCTATATCATCGATTTACAGAAGACGATTAAAATTTTCAAAGATGCGCTCCAGTTCATCAGAAACGTGTCTGAGGACGGGAAAGAGGTTCTTCTGGTTGGAACGAAAAAGCAGGCTCAGGATATTATCAAAGAAAACTCTCAAAAGTGTGAATCCAGCTATGTCAACCAGAGATGGTTGGGCGGATTGCTGACTAACTTCGATGTGATCAGAGGGAGCGTGGACAAGTTGGTCGAAATGGAAGAGATGAAAGAGGATGGGCGATGGGACCTTCTGTCAAAAAAAGAACAGTCCAAGCTGGAGAAGGTTTACAGAAAGCTCTCGAAAAACCTGGGTGGAATAAAAGATATGCATGAGCTTCCAGGAGCTTTGTTTGTTATAGATTCAACTAAAGAGGAAATAGCTATTCAGGAAGCTCAGAAACTGAAAATTCCTATCGTAGCCGTTGTGGATACGAATGGAGATCCGCAAGACATTGACCATCCAATTCCTGGGAATGATGACGCTGTCAGAGCTATTGAGTTGTTTACGTCTAAAGTCTCCCAAGCCATTATGGATGGGAAGCAAAAACGGATGGAAAAGGAGCTTCAGGAAGCCAAAAAGGAAGAACCGGTTGGAGCGGAAGAAGAACCGACTCCTGCAGGATCGCAGGCACCATCACCCTCCGAACCAACTCCAGAAGAAGGGGGAGAAGGCGGTCATACTGAGCCTGGTGAATCAGTTTAAGGAAGGAATGTAAGATGGAGATTAAAGCTGAGCTTGTCAAGGAACTTCGTCAACGGACAGGAATCGGAGTGATGGAGTGTAAACAGGCACTCCAAGAGTCCAAGGGAGATATTGATAAAGCGATTGTCATCCTTAGGAAAAAGGGATATGCGCGAGCGCAAGACAAAATGAGCCGGGAAACAACCGAAGGCATCGTCGATTCTTACATTCATCTGAACGGGAAGATAGGAGTCCTTTTGGAAGTGAATTGTGAATCTGATTTTGTTGCGCGCAATGATGAGTTTAAGGAGTTAGTGAAGAACATCGCCTTGCACATTGCCGCATCCAATCCCAGGTATATCTCATCAGAGGAAATTTCTCCTGAAGTATTAGAACAGGAAAAAGACATCATCAAAGAACAATTCAAGGATTCCAAGAAGCCTCCCGAAATCGTTGAGAAGATTATCCAAGGGAAGCTGGGGAAGTTTTACCAAGAAGTGTGCTTGTTGGACCAGCCCTACGTAAAAGATGATAAGGTTTCGGTGAAGCAGCTTGTTGCATCCTATATTGCCAAGTTTGGCGAAAATATCCGGATAAGCCGATTTGCCCGGTATGAACTGGGCCAACAATAAATTCAATCATGCCAAAAGAAAAGCCGGCGTATAAAAGAATCTTGCTGAAACTTTCCGGCGAATCCCTCCTCGGTCCCAATAACTATGGAATTGACCCTGACACGGCGAAATCTATCGCTCGAGAGTTGAAGGAAATCCATGATTCAGGCATCGAAATCTCCATCATGATCGGTGGCGGGAATATTTTCCGAGGGGCTTTTGGTGCGGATGCCGGGATGGACAGAGCCTCGGCCGATTACATGGGCCTGCTGGCCACCATCATGAATGGAATCGCTCTCCAGGATGCACTGGAAAATGAAGGGATGTTTACGAGGCATATTTCGGCTATTGAGATCAAAGCGGTTGCCGAACCATTTGTCCGGAGAAGAGTCATCAGACACCTTGAAAAAGGGAGAATTATCATTTTCAGTGCTGGAATCGGAAGTCCCTTTTTCACCACAGATACAGCCGCGGCATTAAGAGCTCTTGAAATCAAGGCCGAGGTGATTCTGAAGGCAACAAAAGTAGATGGAGTCTATTCAGCCGATCCGATGAAGGATAAGACTGCGAAAAAGTTCAGTTCCATTAAATACATGGATGTTATCAAAAAAGGGCTGAAGGTAATGGACACGACCGCAATCTCCATGTGTAAAGAGAATAACCTTCCCATCATAGTTTTCTGCTTAAAAGAGAAAGGGAATATCATGAAGGCTGTTATGGGCAAGAAAGTGGGAACAAGAGTTTATTGAACAGACTCGACCCTTTATTAGGTATTTACTTACCTGGGTTATTCACGAGTCGAGGTTGCCGGAAATATGAGGCACAGCACATGAAGCTGTGGTCGGCCACCGCGATTGTGCTGTAACAAAGTAGTTTCGGTAAGATCGGCTCGCCCGAAGAGGAAAAGATGCCGACATATGATGATTACTCATCCTTCAGAGATTTTATGCGCAGAAGTCGGCCTATTTTATGGATGATTCAGGTTAATAATTTCTACTTTAGAGAGGGATAAAGATGGTTAAAGACGTCTTAAGGGAGCTCGAGAAAAAAATGAAGATCTCCGTGGAGCATTTTCGGAAAGACCTGAGTAAGTTGCGAACCGGCCGGGCGAATATAGGTCTCTTTGAAGATATTAAAGTCGACTACTACGGGAGTCTAACCCCTATCAATCAGGTGTCTACACTCGGAGTTCCTGATCCGACGCTAATCACAGTCCAACCCTATGATCCGTCAACCCTGGATGCTATAGATAAAGCGATAAGGAGTGCTGATATGGGATTAAATCCGGTTAACGACGGTAAAATGCTCAAGGTCCCGATTCCCCCGCTGGATGAGGAAAGAAGACAGGATATCGCCAAGCACATAAAAAAAATATTAGAAGACGAGAAGACCGCACTCCGTATTATGCGGAGAGAGAGCAAAGAAGAAATCGAAAAGCTGGAAGAAGATAATCAAATAACCGAGGACGACAAATTCTGGGGGTATGATAAGCTTCAAGAAGTCACTAATGAATACACAAAGAAGATTGAAGAAATGGCAGATGCCAAGGAAAAAGAAATTTTAGAAGTTTAGAGTCGCGAACAGAAGAAAAAAAGGGGACAGGCAACTTTTAAAAAAGTAGCCTGTCCCCTTTTATATTAGGCTTCGCTTTTCTTCTTGAACCAGTTTTCCGTTGTCCCGAATTTCGTCCTGACTACAACACCCCAACCGATTATGCTCAAACAGAAGGTGAAAAGTCCACCGAGAATAGGTATAAAGGAAATGAAACTCACGAGAATGAAGCCGAGTATCATCCCCCCAAAAACCGAAGCTTTGCCTTTCCCGAAGGCACGGATGAGGCTGTCACCGAAGAAATAGAAGAGGACAACTCGTCCGAAGAGTTTGATTACAATTCCTATGATAATGAGAGCGATGAGTATGGGAATACCGATTAACACGAATGAGAGCAGTGTCGCAAAGATGACCAATCCAACATAAACGATGATACTCAATAGCCCTGTTCCGACGATTGGCCAGAAAGAGTTTCTGATTTGAGTCGACGCATGGGTGATCTGGCGGGGGAAGAGAGCCGTTATCAACAAGGCCAGGAGGAACGTGATGAAGACGGAGACTAGTTTAAAGAAGATGATCATGGGAATGAGGGCCCCTTTGAGGCCTGGGCCCAGGAACTCAGTGAGGTCTTCGAATCCCTTAAAGTAGACTGTGTCTCCCTGAATGATGCATCCAGGTTCTTTCTCGAGCTCTCCACCCAATGAGACAACATCTCCGTCGATGACAGCTGAGGATTTGAGTGTGATGTTTGAGCCGAATCCTAGAACGAGCTCTCCAACTTCACCGCTGATGGTGACTTCGCCGCCGAAGGTGACAACGCTTTCTCTGACTTTTCCCTCGATGACGACATTTCCGCCGAAAGAGATGACATTATCCTGTTCCTCATCTTCAGCGATGAAGATATCCTGTGTCATAGTGAAACACTGTTGACTATTCAAAGGGAGAAATCCAGAAATTAAGAAGAGAAGAATGAAAATTAACGCGATTTTATATCTCATGCTTTTTCTCCAATAAGCAATTTACGTTTTATTCCGTAGACGGATGATGCAATGAAGATAATCGCAACGGCGATAAGGATTATCTGAAGCTGGGGGCTGATGATGGTTGTCAGCAAAGTCAGGCCTTTGAGGAGGACTTCCCCCAGTTGCTGCAGGATTTTAATTAAGAGTGATGCCACCTTGATGGTTTTCGCGAAAAGAGGAGAGAGATTTTTTACGAAGTCCAAAACCGTATGATAGATGTTGAAAAGTAGGCTCGAGAGACTTTGACCTGTAACCAGGGCAAAGAGAACGACAGCCAGAATCATGGATGCAAAACCGGATGCCACGGCTCCGAGCCAAGCCAGAGGGGAAACTCTTTCTGGAAAAATTCTGGCCATGACCTGCTGAGTGAAATCACGGGGCGTCTTCCATAAAGGAAGGCTTTCTGCAGCTTGAAGCAGTAATCTTCTCTCTTCCACAGTTTTTTTACATTTTGGGCAAACAGCCAGATGCTTATTGATTTCTCTCTCTTCTACAGGCGAAAGCTCTTTCTCTAGATAGAGATAAATCTGTTCTATGCTGAGGCATCTCATGGTGTTTCCTCCAGTAAAGTGCGAATGAGTTCCTTAGCCTGGAATACTCTGTTCTTCACGGTTCCTGTCGGCAGGCCTTTTATTTCGGCGATCTCCTCGTAACTCAACTCGTTGATATGCCTCCAGACGAAAACTTCCCTCAGGGAACCGGGAATCCTTTCCAGAGCTCGCTCGATTCTATCTCTGATCTGGAAGGTCTCAAACTTGTCAACGATGGATTCCTCATCCGCTGGGACCTGAATAGGAGGGAGGTCCTTATCCAGTTTTTTCTGATGGTCGATAGAGAAAGCATCGATTTTCTTCTTTCTCCAGTAATCTATAATGAAGTTAGATGCGATTCTGAAAAGCCAGGTGCTGAATTTGAACTGAGGCTTGTAGGAATGGAGTGAAGAGTAAGTCTTGATGAACACCTCCTGAGTAAAATCCAGGGCCAGTTCGCGTTCACCGACCATGCGCCCGATGTAATTCAGAAGCGGCTGTTGATACTTCTGGATAATCATTTCAAAAGCCTTTTTTTCGCCTTGAAGTGCTTTTTCGACGAGATTTTTATCTTCATTCATGGAGGACATCCTGTCCTCAAATTGTTATACGAAAACGAGTGGAGTTGGTTTAGGCGGTTGAATTTTTTTTGATATTTTCATTTTGCATGAGTGGTTCGCCCTTGATGATTTCGACGTCGGGCGGAAGGTCGAGCTCGAATACTTTTCGGGGAAATCGGACGTCTGTCTTTATTTGGGAAAACTGGAATTCTGACTTATTACCCGCCCAGTCAAAAAAGATGGCTTTGCGGATAAGCCATGTTTTCTCATCAATCTCCAGGAGTACGTGTGTATAATCACTTTCTTCGTTGGGCGTCAATTTCAGCTTCCAGGTTTTCTGGCTGTCTGAAGGGAAAGGACTGAATTCGACAGTGTAATCATCCTTTAGGTTCTTCTGACCGGAAAGAAGAGTGAGGATTTCGGATTCATATTTTTCTTTGGATAGGTCGCTCTGGATGACTTCTTTGTCCTCCGGAAAGTACATCAGAAAAGCTCCTTCTTTGTAAAGGAAAATCTTTTCCTCAGGGTTTTTGTACTCCCATCTCATCCAGTTCGGTTTTTGAAAGTAGAATTTTCCCTTTTCTTCCAGCGGGGTTGAAAAAGTGGACGAGTAGTAAATCTGGCTGAAGTTTGCCTGCAGGGAGCGCAGGGAGCGAAGTTTCCTTTCCACGTTAAGGACAACATCATCAACCGTCGCAGAAAAACTGAAGACCGATAAATAAAGTAGGCACAGAAAATATCTCATGATTATAGAATTATAACATAAGAAACCATCGGGGTCAGGCTTCTTCAGGATGAATGAACACAGACTTGATCTCAATTTATCAGGCTCCAGTATTGACAAAGCTTGACTCCAATTTATGCGCCCAGGGCCTACCTCTAATTCTTAGATTATCAAATTTTTCAAAGCCTAACTTCGACGGTTCAACTTAATTGGCATGATTCCATAACCTTTTTTATCAAGGTAATCAAGGTCTGATCCCGACGATCTTGTTTGCTTAAAGGGTGAGTTTTTTGTTATAAGTGGCTTCGTGAAAATAGAGTTTTTTCTGTTTCTCATAGGTTACTTCATCCTCATTCTTTGTGTGGGCTTTATTTTTTCAAAGAGGATGAAAAGTCTCGAGGATTTTTTCCTGGCTTCTCGGAATCTACCCGCTTTCTTGGTCTTTTTTTCACTTTCTGCTTCCTGGTTTGGGTCTGCGTCAATTCTTGTATCGACAGACCAAGCCTTTGATACAGGACTGAGTTCCTTTTGGGTGATGGGCGCACCTGCCATACTCACCGTTCTTCTGCTTGCCTTTCTTTTGACTCGACCGATTCGACGTCTTCCTATTGTGAGTTTGCCGGATCTCGTGGAGATGAGATACGGGCGGACGGTCCGTCATCTGTCTTCGGTGTTGATCATATGGTACATGGCCGTCCTGGCTGCTTCCCAGATGGTCGCCATCGGTACTTTTCTAAAATCATTTCTGGGCATTCCCTATTTCTGGAGTCTGGTGGTGGGGACGTCTGTGGTCCTTGCCTATTCCATTTTTGGAGGCTTTCTTTCTGTGGCGGTCACGGACAGTCTTCAGTTTATTCTCCTTGTCGCCGGCGTTTTTGGCCTGTTTTTTTTCCTTTCTGGCTCATCGTCCGTGAAGGCGGCTTCTTTTTATGCGTCTGAGCTGGGAAAGCCCCACTATTTCAACATTTTTTTTAATTTTAAAGAGAATCTTTTAATTGTCCTTTCCTTCACTCTGGCCTGGACAATTTCACCCATTGCCTGGCAGAGGATTCAAGCGGCCAGATCGGATAGAAGCGCTCGTCAAGGACTGTTTGCGGCATCCGGCACTTTTTTTATTCTCTACTGGATTGT
Source organism: Candidatus Aminicenantota bacterium (assembly GCA_050116035.1). Lineage (GTDB taxonomy): Bacteria > Acidobacteriota > Aminicenantia > Aminicenantales > Aminicenantaceae > SOIA01. The sequence continues at coordinate 7,162 of JASFPJ010000115.1, forward strand.
GGTCTTCATCGGAATTCTTTCTCTCCCTTTGTTCTTTTCTCAAGGATTCGATGGCCCTCTTCTTTCTGAAATCATCTCTTCGAAGACAGGAGCTTTATTGGGTGGCATTCTGTTTGTGGCCGTCGTGGCGGCTGTGATGTCCACTATGGATACAGCGATAAACACGGGAGCTCTTTCTTTGACGCGAGATGTTTTTCAGCAGATGTTTCCTCGAAGAAATGGAAAAGAGATCGTTTTGGTGGGTCGCCTCTCCACTTTTTTTATCGGAGGAGTGGCATTTTTTGTGGCTATCAAATTTCAAAGCATCCTCAAGACTCTGGGGCTCGCTTCTGAAATCATGGCGGAGGGACTTTTTATTCCTGGAATTGCCATGGTGTTTCTAAGAAAAAGATTGCCTTTAGCGGGATTTTTAAGCCTCCTTCTGGGTGGAGGATATTCAGTCGTTGGCTTTTTATGCGAACTGAATCTTCTGCCGTTGAGCTGGCCTTCATGGCCCTATTCTGTTCCTTATGGCCTCGGATTGAGCCTTGCCGGCTTTTTAATCGGCTTTGGCTTAGAGATATATAGAAAGGGGTCGCGTCTTAACATTTAACATTTCTAAAAAATTATAATTCGATAAGAATTCAATTTTATTTCTTTCAGGGAAAAAACATAGAAAAAGGAATGTTAAATGTTAAGACGCGACCCCTTTATTTGAATTGTGGTTTACTGTCTCTAGTGTTTTGTATATCATTATGCCGATGTCTTTTTTCCGCAAACTGCGCTGGAGCCTGATTGGGATTTTGGGTAAGCTCGCTCTTTGGCTCTGGGCAAAATCCACGAGAATGAAAATCATTGGGGAAGAGAGATACAAGGAGTTGAGAAACAAAGGGAAAGGGGTGATCTTCCTGGTATGGCACGGCCGAATTTTTATCGTACCCTATTTTTTTCGGAAAAGAGGAATCATGCCACTCATCAGCCCCAGCAAAGATGGGGAATTTCCCGCTCAGATTATGTCTAGATGGGGCTACCGAAACATAAGGGGTTCAAGCTCGCATGCAGTCATCAGAGTTTGGAACAAGATGAAGAATGAGTTGAAAAAAGGAGGAGAAGTGATTATCGTTCCTGATGGGCCTCGAGGACCCGATCGAGAGATGAAGCTTGGCGGGATCAAACTGGCCCAGGAGACAGGAGCCGTCCTCGTGCCTTTTACGTTCTCGACTTCCAGAAAGAAGTTTTTAAAAAGCTGGGATAAGTTTTTAATTTTTTATCCCTTTACCAAGGTCGTGGCTGTCTACGGCCCACCGATGAATGTCGATCCGTCCGTCAAGGATGATGCGCTTGAAAAGGAGCGTCAAAAAATAGAGCGCATATTGATTGAGCTGGATGAGAAGGCGGACCGGTTTTACAGCTAATTCAGTTCCTTGTTGTCCGGCTTGGAAAAAATATGTTATAAATATCGGAAAAAAGGAGAGGAGGATGAAAGCGAAATTATTTTTTTTAATTATTCTATTTTTCAGTTTTTCTTTTTCCTTGTTTTCCCAGAATGCGGAAGACCTGATTGTTCAGGCCGATGAATTGTATCTTGAGATGAAAGACATGGCGACCGCGGAAAAAGCCCGGGATTTGTACTTGCAGGCCCTCGAGAAAGCAGAGAATAAGTACGAGCCGCTCTGGAAGCTGACGAGGATACTCTATTACGTTGGTGACAATACAGAGACTAAGAAAGAAAAGAAGCTCATTTTTAAAAGTGCGATTGAATACGCGAAACAGGCTGTAGAGTTGGAACCAGAAAAGCCCGATGCATACTATTGGCTCGGTGTTGCTTATGGAGTATATGGAGAAGCGAGAGGTGTCCTCAAGAGTCTGTTCCTGGTGGATGACATCAAAGAAGCGATGAGGAAAGTCATCGAGATAGACCAGTCCTACGAGGAGGGAGGCCCGGATAGAGTTTTAGGGCGAGTGTTTTTCAAAGTACCGGGATTTGCCGGAGGGAGCAAGA
>JASFPJ010000116.1:0-8970 GCA_050116035.1 Candidatus Aminicenantota bacterium
TTCTTAAAGGATTTGAAGAATTGAGAATTCCTGGACGTTTCGTCTTGATGAGAATGAATGGAATAAATAGTAAGATAGCCACATAAAAAGCGTGTGCAATGACTAATGGCTAAACCTCCAAAAAAAGAGTTAGAAAGTCGAGTCAAAGAGTGTCAGCACTTAATCATCCCGGAAAAAGTCATTTCCTGCTTGAAAGAACTCTTGGATGAGACGAATGACGGAATGGTCGCCTTTGAACTGGGGCGTGAGTATGAAAAGGCAGGAGACAATGTGAAGGCTTTCCAACTCTACGACCTGGCCGAAGATTTGTTTGAAGACCCGAGTTTTAAAAATATGGCTCAGGCCGCGATTAATAACCTGGTCATCGAAGAGATTGTCGCCAGACAGAAAAAAAAGAAACAAGAGTAACGAACACAACACAAGAATTAAAAAGGAGGAAAAGTATGAGTTATAGAAAGCTTGGGTTAATCATTTCATTGTCTCTCCTGTTCATGGCTTTGACTGTCTTGCCGGGAGAAAGTGCGGCAAAAGTTCCCCCGCTCAAGTTCGATCATAATCATACTTTCAGTGAAGTTGTTACGTATTTGAATGGAGTAGTCAAAGCTTATCCGAATATTGCCAGACTGCACAAAATAGGAAAGAGCTATTTAGGTAAAGACCTTCTGGTGTTGGAGATTACCAACAAAAACAAAGGGAAGGCACTGGAAAAGCCTGGATACTGGATAGACGGGAATCTGCATGCCAGTGAGGTCATGGGCACAGAAGTGTGCCTCAAAACGATTGATACACTGGTCACACAGTACGGAAAAGACTCCTTCATAACTGATCTTGTGGATACGCGAGTGATTTACATCATGCCTAAGCTCAATCCTGACGGTTCAGACTATTATCTCACCAAGCCCGATGGGATGCGCAGTAGCGTCCGACCTCACGATTCGGATAGGGATGGGCTGCTGGATGAAGATCCCCCTGAGGACCTGAATGGTGACGGCAACCTGACTATGATGAGGATCAAAGATGAATTGGGCCCGATGAAGACTTCCTCCGAAGACCCCCGTCTCATGGTGAGGCGCACGGAGGAGGAGAAGGGAGAATGGAGAGTCTATTCTGAGGGTATTGATAATGATAACGATGGAAGGTTTAACGAGGATGGAGTTGGCGGACTGGATATAAATCGCAACTGGCCATCACGGTGGCAGCAGGAGTGGATCCAAAGAGGATCCGGACAGTACCCGTTGTCTGAGCCGGAAACCCGGGCTGTCGCGGAGTTTCTATTTTCCCATCCAAATGTCACTGGGATTATCAATCATCACATGGCCGGAAATTTTGTTTACCGGCCGCCCACAAACCGCAACTTCAATCCCATTACAGGAATAGAAGAGGAAATGGACCCACAAGATGATGCCATCTTCCGGGCATTCGGGAATAAATACCAGGAAATCATCAATAATCAGCCAGTCCGGAAAGTTTTGGGTAGAGGCGCTCCTCCAAGGGAAGGCGCTATCTGGGGAGTGATGATTGGATGGGCGTATGACCATTACGGCGTTTTCAGCTGGGTGCCAGAGATGGGATCATTCAATCCTTACTGTGATTATGATAAGAATGGAAGGGTCACAGAAATCGAGCGCCTGCGGTGGAATGATGAGGAAATGAGCGGAAAGATCTTTGTTGACTGGAAGCCCTATGACCACCCTCAACTGGGAAAAGTGGAGATTGGAGGTTTCGTGCGCAAGCTCTATGATCCGAAATATAAGACCTATACAAACCTGATGTGTTGGCCAGGGGAGGTGTTCGAAGATTTTCTCGCCAAACACACAAAGTGGAACCTTTACCTTGTTTCCATGAGTCCTTTAGTGCGGATAAAAGATGTCGAGGTGGTTCCGTTAGAGGCAGGCTATTTCAAGGTCGCTGCAAAGATCCAGAATCAGGGCTTCCTCCCCACTAACGTCACCCAACAGGCAATAAAAAACAGAACCGCAAAGACAGTGAAAGTGACAATCGCTCTGAATGATGCGAAGCTCATCATGGGGAAAGCGAAAGTTGACCTCGGTCATCTTCCTGGCCACACAGTCAGATCTCAATCGCCTGTTCAAGATGTGGAGTGGATGGTGAAAGCATCCGGTAAGAAAGCACCCTCTGCAGTCATTCAAGTGGCATCCGAAAAGGGGGGCACTCAAACTCAAAAAATTGTCCTGAAAAAATAGAAATAGAGAATTCCTCTGTTTTGAGAAGCCAGAACAGAGCTAGATACAGACTGATGGATTAAATTAAGGATTGTGTTTATCCTCCACTAATAATTCTCTGGATCACGATTTTCCCAGTAGAACTTGCATGATTTTGAACCTTTAGGTCGAGTCTACGTAATGAATAAATAGATGAAAATTTGTACATTTGTAAAAAAGAGGGAATGAATGAGAAGACATTCGTTATTTTCAATAACAGCACTCTGCATATTTATTTTATTTTCATGGGTATGCATGGCTCAAAGCAGCCGTGATGCTCAAGTCCAGCCAGAAAAACTTATGGATGCGATCGGTGTGAAGCCGGGCATGGTGATCGGAGAAGCCGGCGCAGGAAGAGGGTATTTCACTTTCAAACTTTCTCAGAGAGTTGGCGAAACTGGGAAAGTATATGCAAATGATATTGTACAGAGAGTGCTCGATGTCATTGACAGGCGCTGCGAGAGGGAAGGGATCACGAATATCACAACCATCCTCGGTAGGGTGGAGGATCCTCTTTTTCCAAAGGGCAAGTTGGACATGGTCTTTATGATTGCGGCTTTTCACGATTTCGAAAAAAAGGCGGAATGGCTGCATAATGTCAAGCCCTGTATTAAGCCGGGGGGAACCCTAGTGATAGTGGAGATGGATCCGGATAAATGGGGGCGCGGCTATTCTCATCTCATGACCAAAAAGGAGATTCTGGACACGGTGAAGAAATCCGACTTTAAACTCGACCGGATTGAGACCTTTCTCCCGAGACATAACATCTACATTTATAAGTTAGATTGACTAAACGGCTTTACAAAAATAGATGAATATGGAGATAAAAAAGCGGCCATCGACAGAAAGGATTTTTTGAAAACTCAAGTTTAAGCTATCTTATCTCACCTTTATATCCTACGGTTTCATTCAGCCAATGGAGAAAAAATTCCTTTTAAATTTTGACATCGGACTTTTTCTGTGGTATTAACTTGTGATTGATTCAGGGGAAATGAAGAAACCCATCACTCTTTGTGAAAAAAGCACTTTAAAAAAGTTTTATTAAATATAAGATAAACAGAGAGAGGAAAGGAACCTTTTGGGAAAATCATCTCAAAAAAGCATATCTGATTTGATAAACGAATGCTATCGTCAGCAAAGCGAGAAAAAGGTGATCTCTGCTCTCGAGGAATTATTAAAGAAAACGAAAAGTGGTATGGTTTCCTATGAGCTTGGACATGAGCATGAAAAAATTGGCAGGAGAAATGAAGCCATAAAATATTATGAGAAGGCTGAGTCACTGTTCGAGCAGACAAACTACAAAAACATGGCAAGAGCCGCCATTAATAATTTAATCATCGAGGATCTCATCGCTGAAAAAAATAAGCAGAAAACAAAGTAAGTCTAATCAGTAGCTTCCTTCCATTGATACTTCAAGAAGGGGAGAGTTGCACTTGAGTCAAGGGTGTGAAAACCGCGAATTCATGCACAAGATGAATAGGAAAGTACGCGAATACAGACGAGATAGGAAAAGTTTAGAGGATTGGACGAGTGAGCTTACAGGGCGCAAGAGGTCAGGGAGAGATAAATCCTGATTCCTGAGTTAATGCGGGAGATTTACAGCTATGTGATGTATGTTATTTGCGATTCGTATGTGATTTCATAATCCGCATTGTTGTCTATTTGTATCAAATCAACGGCTGTGGGGGAAACGAGCAGGTTGAAGCCTATGAAAGCAAATAGTGCCGCTATTATCAAGATGATGATTTTTTCTTTTATCTTTGTTTTCATTTAATTCTCCTTTATTCTTTCTTTCTATATATATATACGCTTCCAAAGCCAAAAAAGTTGCTGATTCCCCCATATGATTCCAAAAATTTTCTTGTGCGGAACTTTAAACGAGCGGAATCATATCTTTCAGTATTCACGCTGTCAGTCACAAATGGCTGGAGCCCAGCATCAGAGTCAGCCCATCTCTTTTCTCTTGATTTGAAGAAGGGGAATCATTAATATAAGGGCAGCTTGAAAATTCGAAAGAAACGGGGTGATTCGAATGAAATATTCCATGAAATGTCCACTGTGCAACCAGTCAATGACCATTGAGGCAGAAAATGATGATGCGGCTGTTGACGCGTTCTTTGAGGAAGGCAAGAATCACATGAAAGAGCATCATCCCAATGTTCCCTCCATGCCAGAACAACAGATGCAGGCCATGATACGCTTCGGTATGAAAAAAGAGGAATAATTCAGTTTTTGGGAAACGAATGGGTCCTGAGTCGTATAGAGGCCGAGTAATTCGGGGAAATGGAGCTATAATGAACCATTATCTTCGCTGAGACGTAATTTATTAATGAGGAGCACAAAAAATCTGGGGACGAATGATTCGAGGCTGTTCCTTGACCTGTTGGCAAAGCTCCTGTTGATTGAAAAAGCATTGATTTTCTGGTATAGTGAAAAAAATTTCCGTGTTTATCGATTTCCGTTTTTTTTGGGAGAATTGAGATGAAGCCTTTTATGAAAAGTATCTTCAAAACCATATTTATAATCATTTTCGCCGTTGCTTTGGTTGTCCTGGGTTTTTTTGCCAGCAGGTTTAACTTAGATAAGTGGAGACCGGCTAAACTCGTTGAGCAGATTCCTTTTGGCGAAATTATTGAAGTCACCGGATATGAAGACGCGGAGTTCTATGATTCGAAGAATGAATTTATCGGGGCTGAGATGAAAATACGGGTGGAGTTTGTTTCTATGATCGAACCCGCCGCGAAGCTGCCAGCAGAGTATAAACAGGGAATTCGAAAAGCCTACAGCAAGATAGACATTGTTGTCAAAGATATCCCGAGCAAAGAATTCCTGGAAAAAATGAAACTGGCTCTGGATGAAATTAAGTATCTCAAACTGATTGAAACCGCAGATATCACCGCAGAGTATGTTGAGCGCAAGATTGATGGGAAAAAGGTGAAAAGCCTGGAAAAGATATTTGCGAGGCCAGAGAACTATTTGTTCGTAAAATTCTAAGGAATTTTCTTGTGTTGATTTTGTTCTTCTTTGGGAATTAATTTAGGGGAGATTTTCTGGGGATTTTCTCTGGAAGCGTCCTGCTTCTTGAAATCCTTTCCTTGGCTCTTTCGTACAAATAAGCGGATTCCACAAGGGCAGTGGCCGCCTCTTTGAAGTCCTTTTTTTCAAAAGCGAAGCGTGCCTGCTCTTCCTTCTTAGCAGCCAGATCATAAAGAGACCCTTCTTGTGTGGGGGCGTTCATACTGGCGGCTTCAAATCTAAAATTTCCAACCAAGTTTTGGAGGATTTCCACACACTCTGATGGCTCATACTCTTGTTGTGTCCGACCAAGGATCCTGGCTGCAATTGAATAAAGTATTCGTGCCCTCGGATAATCGCCTTTCTTGTAGGCGTTATTTGCGTCGGTTCCAGCTTGAGAGGCTGTCTGGAACAGCAGGTTTTCCTTCATGCCCGGTTGCGATTCCCCTATCATTTTTTTCGCATTCTCCATCCCCACTTTGGCACTATCGGCCTGTTGTTTGGCTAACTGGAGCATCGTGACTCTTCTCATCTCACTCTGAGCTTCTGTAAAGCTTTGTCGGGCCCTTTGGACTTCTCCCTGTTCTCTGTACTCAGTTCCCTCCCTGAACTTGCTCATGGCCTTGTCCCAGCTGTCTTTGAGAGGCCCTTCAGGTGGGATGACCTTTCTGGCCTCCCGCATGGAGCGAGTAAAATCTTTAAGGTTTTCAATTGGCTTCCCTGAGTAATATTTTACATATTCCCCACCAAAACCTAATAATAGATCCAGCACCATTTTTTCCTCAGGGCTAGCTTTTTTGTAATATTCGGTTTGTTTAATTTTTTCTGCGGAGAGTTCCTGTTTCTCCAGGGCTGCGGCTAATTGTTGGATGGCACTGATAAGTTCAGGACTTCCGACTATCTCAAGATCGGGGGAGACTGAGATAGGAGGTGGGGGAAGTGGGGCAGACAGGGATTCAGCTTTTGGCTCTGTCGGAGTTGTTTTGACTATGATTTGTTGTTTAGATTCTGCTGTTGCAGATTTCTTCTCAGGCGTTTCTTTGTCGGTTGGCTTTGATCCTTCTTTGATCGCTGTAGCGATCGTGGATTTTATCATTTCGCGAAAATCCTTGTCCTTGAACATGACGTATGACATAATCGCACTCACAATAATCACCACAACGATGATAATCGTACCGTAACGGAGCAATTCTCTGAGAAAGCCTCTGTGCGCCTTTTTTTCCTTTCGAGCTTTTTTAGCTTTTTGGGGCTTCGGAGCTTTTTTTAACTTTATTGCCTGGATAACCTCTGTGGCGCTTTGGAAGCGATCTTCAGGAAGATTCTGCAGACACTTATCCACGATTATATCCCATTTGTTCGAAAGCTCAGGAATGATTTCGGAAGGGAGATTGAACCGGCCTTCTGGTTTTCTCCCAGTCAGCATGGAATATATGATCACTCCGACTGCATAGATATCCGTTCGTAAGTCAACTGGCTTGCCTGCTTTTTGCTCGGGGCTCATGAAGTCATAGGTGCCAAGAACGAGGCCTTCCGCTGTCAGCGTCACTCTCTTTGTCGCTGTCCGGTCGTCTCCCCCAAGGATTTTTACTAGACCGAAATCCGCCACCTTTGCTGTGCCGTCTTTATCCAGGAGTATGTTGGCCGGCTTGATGTCCCGGTGGATGATCCCTCTCTCGTGGGCAGTCTCGAGGGCGCTTAAAATATCGAGCGCGATGCGCTCGGCTAAATTCTCGGGGATTTGACCACCGTGCTCCCTCATGAGTTGATGAAGGTTTTTTGGCGCACCTGTCTCAGATTCGATATACTCCATCACAAGGTAATAAGTCGTTTCTTCACAGCTCATGTTGACGACTTTGACAATGTTCGGATGGTTGAGCTCAGCCATCACTCGGGCTTCATTGTGGAAGCGTTCAACCAGTTGAGGATCCTCAGAAAAAGTCTGAGGAAGGACTTTGAGGGCGTACTTCTTCAGAAGCCTCTGGTGTTCTGCAAGATAGACAACTCCCATTCCTCCTCTGCCGAGTTCTTTGATGATTTTGTATTCGCCGAGCGTGCTGATTGTCATCTGCTTTTTTCTATCTTGTGGCCCTGGGGCTGTTCGTCCCTACCATTTTAATCATATTAATTTCTATTGTAAATAGCGAGGGGCGTTCTTGCAGCTCTTATACTTTTGATGCTCTTTTTGTTCGTTTCTTCCATTGTATCACCAACTTGCAAGCTATATATTGAACAAGATAAATACTCTTTCTCATTAATACGATCTTTGCCTGTTAAAGTTGTTATTCATTAATTAGACGCATATTCAGTATGAGGTCTTTGAGAATGCTCGCCATTTAACTGTTTTCTCCTAAATTATCAATCTTTCGCCAACCAACATGGTTATAATACGTATAATTATAGAGAAATGGAGATAAGTATGAAGAAGATTCTCTTCATGACGGCAATACTCATGGTGTTTCTGGTCTCTTGCTCCACTGGCCCATCGATTCAACGACAACCTCTTCCTCGATTGCCCAGGTCTTCTTCACCGACAACGCCTGAAGAGTTAAAGAAAATTGTGTATGTCTCAACTGTTGGTGAAGCTGAAGTGGATCTGGGCACCAATCAGTTGATCTTGACTACGTTCCGGAAAGGACGTGGGGGCATGAGGGTCAAATTGTTCGGGAACTACGCTCGAGTGCCCTTAGTGGATTTTGTTCATGATGTGGTTAAAGTGACCCTGGAGGATTTCACGATTTACGTTCTGACAATCGGAGATGATGATAAATTGGGCATGGTTACATTCCAGTTGAAGGGCGGCAAGCTCTTTATCAGATGATTTCGCCATAACTCCTCAAATTCAATTAAAGGACTAATTATCCAATCGCTTTCTCTTCTAACTCTTCCCTTTACAAATCTCAATCTGATATTTTTTCTTTTTGACTTAATCTTTTCCCTGCACTATAAAATAAAGCATCCAAATGGTTATATTGATCATTTTAGGCGTCGTTTGTTTGATCATAGGGATCATCGGCTGTGTCGTTCCGGGATTGGCTGGTCCTCCGTTCAGTTTTCTAGCTTTAATACTGCTATCCATTGCCAAACGCTGGGAGCCGTTCAGCCCAGCCTTTTTGATAGCCATGGCCGCAGTGACCATCGTCGTGACAGCCTTGGATTACATTGTCCCGGCTGCTGGAGCCAAGAAGTACGGGGCGTCAAAATTTGGCTTTTGGGGAGCCATCATCGGGATGATAGTTGGGATTATCTACTTTCCGCCTCTGGGAATGATCATCGGTGCATTTATCGGAGCTTTCGTTGGAGAGCTGCTAATAGGAAAGCAGAGCTCTGCGGCCTTAAAGGCGGGTTGGGGCGTGTTTATCGGTGTTATGGTTGGAATTCTTTTAAAACTCATTGCATCGGGCGTGATGACGTTTTATTTTATAAAGGCACTTTTTTAGTCGTGGTTATTTGTGGTAAGAGTAAGGAAGGAGAGATTATTATTTATGAGATGGCCCCACTTCGTTTGCAATGACAATAAGTTGAGATGGCCGCTTGGCTCCGCTCTTCGAAATGACAGGAAAGGTGAGATTGACGCGCTCCGCTCGTAATGACACAAATGAGGAAGCAAATTTTCACTCGTAGTGATAAATGGATAAGATTGCAATATAAATATCGCAATGAAGTTTTTGAATATATTATTCAAAGGAGGCACTATGAAGGATAAAAGGTTTAAGTCAGGTGTTCTGACATGTTT
>JASFPJ010000117.1:0-8941 GCA_050116035.1 Candidatus Aminicenantota bacterium
TTCTTCAACGCTCCCCTCGCGTCATCCATGGAACAACAGTCGCCACCAACTCCCTCCTCGAACGGAAGGGCGGGCGGATCGCTCTCATCACAACCAGAGGATTCGAGGACATTCTGTTTATAGGACGCCAGACAAGGCGTGAGCTTTACAGACTCAAAGGTGAACGACGGGACTTCTTACTCCCCCGCCGTTTCTGTTTCGGAATCGCTGAGAGAATGTCGGCCTCAGGAAAAATCGAGAAAAAAGTCTCCTTAGTCGAACTCCGAGAAATCCTGGATAAAATCAAGAAATTGAACATTGAGGCCGTGGCTCTATCTCTGATCAATTCTTACGCCAATCCCTCCAATGAAAAAATGATTTCAAAAGAACTGAGGAGAAACAAATTCCTCTTTTCGGCTTCAAGCGACATCCTGCCTGAACACCGGGAATATGAGAGAACAGCGACAACAGCCGTGAACACCTATCTCATGCCCGTCATCAGCCGATATCTAGAGGATTTGGGAAAAAAGATGCAGGGAGCAGAGCTCCGGATCATGCAGTCCAACGAGGGATATATCTCCCCATCCAAAGCCAGGTCAGAACCGATAAGGACAGCTCTCTCCGGTCCGGCTGGAGGAGTTGTCGGGGCCTTCCGAGTCGGAAAAGCCGCAGGATTTAAGGATATCATCACATTCGACATGGGAGGGACCTCCTCTGATGTGTCCCTGGTTGACGGAGAAATCAGGAGGACGAATGAGAGTCTGGTGGGGGACTTTCCACTGCGCATCCCGATAATCGACATCCACACAGTCGGTGCTGGGGGAGGATCGATTGCTTTCATGGATAAAGGCGGCTCTCTTCGTGTCGGCCCTCAAAGCGCAGGGGCTGACCCGGGACCAGCATGCTACGGCAAAGGAAGCCTCCCGACTGTCACAGACGCCAACCTGGTTTTAGGGCGTCTCGTCCCCGATTTCTTCCTCGGAGGAAAAATGAAATTATTCCCCGAAAGAAGCCGCGACGCTCTGGAACGTTTGGCTAAAAAAATCAATAAATCTGTCACTGAAACGGCTGAAGGGATCATTGAGATTGCCAATGCCAATATGCAGAAGGCCATACGAGTGATATCCATCGAAAAAGGTTTTGATCCCAGGTATTTCTCCCTGGTTTCCTTTGGAGGGGCGGGCGGAATGCATGCAGTGGATATTTCGTCCAACCTGAAAATGCCCAGAGTCGTCGTGCCCAAGAATGCAGGTGTTCTCTCGGCCATGGGTCTTCTCCTGGCTGATTCAATCAAGGACTACTCAAAGTCCATCTTGAAAACAGCAGATGAGCTGTCCAAAGAGGAGCTGATAAAACACTTCATGGAATTAGAAAAAAGAGCCTTTGAGGAAATGAAAAAGGACGGTTTTGGAGAAGAAGACATCCGCATCTCTCCTTTCCTCGACCTCAGGTATTTCGGCCAGTCTTATGAAATCACACTCCCTTACTTTCCTAGGAGCACTCGCCCATCCTCTTTTATTTCCGATTTTCATAAGGCCCACAAAAAACTCTATTCTTACCATCATGAACAGAGACCCGTGGAAATCGTCAATATCCGTGTCAAATCCGTGGGCGCAGGAAAAAAAATCAAGCTAAAAAAAATGCCTCTCCATGGCATAAACCCTGAGAAGGCGTTGATAAAAAGACAAGCTATCCATTATAAAGGAAAATCATACATGGCTTTGGTATTCGATAGAGCCTTCCTTTTGCCAGGAAACAAGATGCAAGGTCCGGCCTTGATTGCGGATGCTGAATCCACAACATTCCTTCCCCCGGCTTATGCACTGGTAGTGGATGTCTTTTTAAACCTTATCATTCAAAGGAAAAACAAGCCTCATGGATAAATTCGATCCTATTGAACTCGAACTGTTCAAGAATCTGTTCGTTTCGGTCTCTGAGGAAATGGGAGCCGTGCTGGGACGAACTTCTCTCTCGCCGAATATCAAGGAAAGAAAAGACTTCTCCTGCGCCCTCTTTGACCGGCAGGGAGAAACCTTTGCTCAGGGTTCACACATCCCGGTTCACCTCGGAGCCATGCCTCTTTCGGTTCAAGCCTCTCTGCAAGCCGTTGATTTTGAAGAAGAAGATTTAGTGATTCTTAATGACCCTTATAGAGGAGGGACGCACCTCCCGGATATCACCTGCATCTCCCCTGTCTTTGTCGATAAAAAGCTTGTCTTTTTTGTCGCCAACCGCGCTCATCACTCGGATGTCGGGGGGATGACGCCCGGCTCCATGCCGCTGGCCACAGAGATTTTTCAGGAGGGGATGATCATCCCACCCGTGAAGCTCATCCAGAAGCGGAAACTACGAACCGAAATCCTCGACCTGATCCTGGCCAATGTCCGGACTCCCGAAGAACGACAAGGAGACCTCCTCGCCCAGATCGCAGCCAACGAGAAAGGAAAGCAGAGGTTAGAGGAAATCATAGGCAAGTATGGATTGAAAAAGATACTCCACTATACACGCTTGATTCCGGCTTATACAGAAAAAATACTCAGAGAAACCATAAAGAATATTCCTGACGGCACATTTACTTTCTCCGACTGCATGGACGATGACGGAATTACGGATGAGCCCATCAAAATAGGGGTCGAGATCATCATCCAGAAGGATGAAGCCACGATCGATTTCAGCTCGTCATCCAACCAAGTCCAGGGAAGCGTGAACGCTAATTTCGCTGTCACCACCTCCGCGGTTCTGTATGTCTTCCGCTGCCTTGTGGAGGAAGATATTCCTTTCAACACGGGTTTGATGAGGCCGCTCAAGATCATCGCTCGTCGAGGGTCGGTCCTCGACGCCCAGCATCCGGCCGCCACAGCCGGAGGGAACGTAGAAACGTCCCAGCGGATCGTGGATGTTCTCCTGGGCGCACTCTCCAAAGCCATTCCTGAAAAAATTCCGGCCGCCAGCTCAGGCACTATGAACAACGTGGCTTTTGGCGGTTATGACCCCATAAAAGAGAGAAACTTTGCCTATTACGAGACAATCGGAGGAGGCATGGGTGCGGGCTCTGACTCCTCCGGGATCAGCGGAGTCCACACGCACATGACCAATTCTCTCAACACGCCTCTGGAGGCACTCGAGAATTATCTTCCGCTTAAAATCAAGAGATATGGGCTCCGCAGAGGCTCAGGAGGAAAAGGCCTGCATGACGGAGGCGAAGGGATCGTCCGCGAATACGAATTCCACATTCCCGCTCAAGTCACCATCATTTCTGAACGACGAACATTCAGCCCCTACGGAATTCAGGGTGGGAAAAGCGGGAAAAAAGGAAAGAACACTCTTATCTCCAAAGGTAAAAAGATTCATTTAAGATCCAAATGCAACATAAAGGTCCAGCCAGGAGACGTTCTGCGTGTCGAGACTCCTGGAGGCGGAGGATATGGCCGGAAAAAATAAAAAATCCTCTTATGGTCCGGGCTTTTTGGTCACCGCCGCGTTCATCGGGCCCGGAACCGTAACGACTTGCTCGCTGGCTGGCGCACAGTTTGGCTACACATTGATTTTTGCGCTTGTTTTTGCCACTGTCACGACGATCATCCTCCAGGGAATGACAGGAAGGCTCAGCTTAGGCTCCAATCATGACCTCGCTCAATCACTCAGAGAATTTCCGCAGAGCCGAACGACCAGGGCTGTATTCATCGTCCTCACGCTCTCTTCGATCACTTTCGGCTGTGCCGCTTATGAAGCCGGAAACATCATCGGCGGCACTCTTGGGCTGGAGACGGTCACATCCATTCCTCATAAATACTGGGTCGCCCTCATCTCTTTGCTCGCTGTTCTCATCCTGGGCCTGGGAAAATACAAGCTGGTGGAAAAACTCTTAATCTTTCTTGTGTTCCTGATGAGTGTTTCCTTTCTCACAACTCTCATCATCATCAAACCCAATCTCCTCTCCCTCCTGAAAGGGATGGTTCCTTCCTTCCCGAATAATTCTCTCTATCTCATCCTCGCGCTCGTCGGGACGACTGTGGTCCCCTACAATCTTTTTCTCCATTCCGCGGCGGTTAAAGAAAAATGGAACACAGTGACCGACCTAAAAAAAGTCAAAAAAGACCTTCTTCTCTCCATCACACTCGGCGGAATCATCTCTATCTCGATTGTCATGACTTCAGCTGTGGCATTCTATGAGAAAGGGCTGACTCCCGAGGATGGAATTCAACTGGCCCAGCAGCTCAAACCACTTTTCGGCACATTCACCAATTTCCTGTTCGGCCTGGGTTTTTTCGCTGCGGGGATGAGTTCCGCCCTGACAGCGCCGTATGCAGCGGCATTCGCCTCGTCCGGTGTCCTGGGCTGGAAGGGAGGGCCAGATTCGAAAAAGTTCAAAGGAGTCTGGCTTGGAGTCATTATTGTTGGATTCATTGTTTCCAGCCTGAACCTTAAACCTCTGACTGTCATCGTTTTTGCCCAGGCGGCGAACGGAATCGTCCTTCCAGTGGCTTCTATCTTTCTGCTCATTGTGCTGAATAACCGGCAGAGAATGAGAGAATTGGCCAACAATATCCAACAGAACATACTCGGCACTCTGATTGTCCTGATAGTGACTTGTCTGGGGCTGTGGAATATTGTTAAACTCTTCTTGAAATAGGTGCGACCCATTTTATCAAACCACAAAAAATGTCTAGTCATGAAGCTGACAGAGTATTGGGGAAGACTACCATTCCAAACGACTAAACCAGTAGCGGATGGAAAGAATGCTCATTCATGGATTATTCCATTGAAGCTTTTCGAGTAAAAAAGGAATATTTCTGGACGAGGATTGTATAATAGGAGGTAAGCTATTTGGTCCTCGATTGAGAGAAAATAAATTGAGCCGTCTCTTCAATATAAAGGAGGTCATCATGAACAAAAGACAATTTCCAGTTTTGATTATCGTCTTGCTGCTGTTCACAGGAAGCCTTGTTTCAGAAGAGATCGCCGCTAAAAGCTCGATATCTTCGGTAACGATTTATCCTGACCGGGCAACCATTGTCAGAGATGTGGACTTAACCATAGGCTCGGGCACGCATTCGGTTATCTTTGAGAATCTACCGGTGACTTTGATCCCCAATTCGCTCCGTGTGTCAGGAAAAGGAACCGCGGTTGTTAAAGTCGTGGGCCTCGATTTAACGACTCAGTATTTGGAATTCGCGCTCCTTCCGGAAGTCAAGAAACTCCAGGCTGAGATCGACGCCCAAGAGCTGAAAATGAGAAAAACATCCAACAAGATAGAAATCCTTAACACCCAGGAAAAATTTCTCAAATCCATCGAATCAACCAATGCGGCGCAGGCGTCCCAGGAAATCATGCTCGGAAAGCCAGATACGCAGAGCTGGGAAAGAGTCCTCAACTTTTTGGCGAATAAGCTTTCAGAAGTCAAAAAAGGAATACTTGAGCAAAGTCAGATTCTGAAAGACCAGAAAGTCAAACTCGATGCGCTCAAAAAGAAATTGAATTCCATGAGACCCCAGCAATCCACACAGAGCCGCAATGTAAACGTAATCCTGGAAGCCGCACGGGCGGGTCAATTCAAGCTCAGCCTCTCGTACACGGTCATGCGAGCTAGATGGAACCCGCTCTACACAATGAGAGCCTTGCCAGATTCTTCAGAAATTGAATTCGCCATGTCCGCGAATATCCAGCAAAGAAGTGGAGAAAACTGGGAAAACACAAATGCCCTTCTCTCCACCGCCTCTCCCGCCCTCTCGACAAATCCACCCGTGCTGTATCCCTGGATTCTGGACCTTTATGTCCCCAGGCCTGAACAGACAAGGAAAGCCGCAAGAGTCGTGGGTGGAGTTGTCGGTGGTGTTCGTCCCGAAGCGCCCAAAGTTGAAGCGCCTTTGGAGGAAGCAGAGATGATGGATGCGGAAATGGCCACAGCCGGTATTGTCGAAACCGGCATCAACCTCAACTTCGCCATCAAAAAGAATGTCCAGATTCCAAGCGACGGTGCGCCTCATAAAGTCCCGATAGACACTCAGAATATAAAAGTGGATTATGATTACATATCTATCCCCAAGCTTAAAGAAGCCGCATTCCTCAGGGCTAAACTCCGCAATACTCTTCCCTACCCGCTCCTCTCCGGTTCGGCTGACCTGTTCGTGATCCAGGATTTCATCGGCTCGACAAAAGTTCCTTTTATAGCCAAAGATGAAGAAACGAAGGTGTTCTTCGGCGAGGACAGACAGATCAGGATCAAACACGAACGCACCAAAAAGGAAACAAGCCCACCCGGATTTTTAGGAAAAAACGAGCGTATCAAGCTCGCCTACAAGATAACTGTTCAAAACCTGCGGAACAATAAAGTCAACATCGAAATTCTCGACCAGCTTCCCATCAGCCAGAATACCAAGATCGAAATAAAAGACCAGACAATCACTCCAGCCCCATCCAAGAAGGACGAAAAGGGCCTTCTCAGATGGACGCTGGCTCTTGAGCCCAAGGAAAAGAAAGAAATCATTATCATGTTCACCATCGAATACCCGAAAGGCGCCACCATCAGAGGGATATAGGGCAAAACCTTCTGAAATATCAATCGGGTCAGGACAGGCATCCGAACCATTTCTTGTGGTCCCTTTTTCTTCTGAGATACATCTGCATCAAATCCACCTATGTATAAAAGGACTCATTCTTCAGGATGCAGAAAAATGGATTTTTAACACTCATTTAAGACTTGATTAGAAAAGCAAATCCTGCGATACTTTTCCTGAGGTTGACATATATTACTCAAATGGGGAATGGGAGTTAATAAATGAACGAAAAAGATTACTCAGACATCTGTAAAAAAGAGCTTCAAGACAATGATGAAAAAGACCCCTCCATCCATGATGAGGAAGAACCTACAGAGCCAGATGAAAAAGAACAGTTAGAAAAGGAGGAGGAGAAGGAAGAGGAAGAAGAAGAAGAAGAATGGGAAGAGGAAGAAGAAGAGGAGGAAGTAGAGGAGGAAGTAGAGGGGAAAGATTTGGATTATGATGATTCCGTTGAGGATCATAAGCAGAAAACTGTTGAAGCTGAAAAGGAAAGAGTCGTCGATAAAGAAGAAGAGAGAGAGCAGGAACAAAAATCAGAAGAACCGGTACTGACAGCACCGGAAACAGTTAAAGTCGTACACGAACAGGTGCAAGAGCCAACAGAGCAAGAAGAGGAAGCACAAACAGAGAGGAGAGAAGAAAAAGAAGAAGACATACGAGTTAAAGAAGATGAAGAAAAGGAAAGAGCAGAGGAGAAAGAAGAAGAAGAAGAAGAATTGGCAATAGTCCACGAACAGGAGGTGGAGGAAGCTAAACAAGTCGATGTTAAAGAAAGAGAGGTTATTGAAAGAGAGGTTATTGAAAGAGAGGCTATTGAAAGAGAGGCTATTGAAAGAGAGGTTGCAGAAAGAAAAGAAGACAAAACTGAGGAAAAAATGGAGGAAAAAGCAGATGAGCCAGATCCGTTAGAAAATATCGACCTGAAAAAAGAAGTGGAAAGAGCGGAAAAAACGATAAGAAAACACATTAGAGAAACTCCCGCCGAACATTCCCCCTTTTTCAGTCAGGAGGGAGACTGCAAGGTCTATCTCAAACTGGAAAACCTGCAGTTGACCGGTTCTTTCAAGCTGCGGGGGACCATGAACAAGCTGTTTTCTCTCTCCAAAAAAGAAAAGAGAACCATATTGATAACCGCTTCATCCGGAAACCACGGTGCCGCCTTTGCGTATGGAGTCAAAAAATTGGGACTCAGAGGGATTATCTATCTTCCTGGCCACACATCTCAGGCGAAAGTGAATGCCCTGAAATATTATGATGTTGTTCTTAAATTCTTTGGAACGGATTGTGTCAAAACTGAAGAGCATGCCATTAAAGAAGCTGTGAAAAACAGTTTCAAATATATCCCCCCTTATAATGATTTGAAGATCATCGGAGGCCAAGGAACAATCGGGATCGAACTGAGGAGACAGGTCGAGAAGATCGATGCTGTGCTTGTCCCTGTTGGCGGTGGAGGATTGATCTCCGGAATCGCTGGATACCTCAAATCCCTGGACGAAAAAATTGAAATCATCGGCTGCCAACCCGAAAATTCCGCGGTCATGTATGAATCCATAAAAGCCGGTAAAATCCTCGAAATGGAATCTCAACCCACGCTTTCTGATGGTTCAGCGGGTGGAATCGAACAGGGCGCTATTACATTTGACATCTGCAAGAAATTCGTGGATGATTTTATTCTCGTCTCAGAGGAAGAAATTAAAGAAGCGATGAAACTGATTTTAGAAAAACACTTCATGCTCATCGAAGGCGCAGGCGCTCTTTCAGTGGCATCCTTTCTGAAGACAAAAAAGAGATTCAAAGGGAAAAATGTCGTTCTGATCATCAGCGGTTCAAAAATCTCACTAGACACACTGAGAGAAGTCCTCTCATCTGGAGTTTAGAGAATGACTGAAATCTATAACCTAACTCAAATCAAAACTGTATTAGAAAATATCGATACACTCAGCGCGGTGGAAGAAGGATTTGTTGCCTATTCCAAAGGCAGAGTCGTTGTCCCTCCGGTCGGGGAATTGACTTTTGACCACCCACCTGGAGATGTCCATATCAAATACGGATACATACTCGGCGATGAATACTATGTCATAAAAATCGCTTCCGGTTTCTACGAGAATGTCAAGCTCAACCTCCCGACGGGCACCGGACTCATGCTGGTCTTCATGCAAATAACAGGTGAGCTGGTTTGTATCCTTCTCGATGAGGCCCATCTGACCAATGTGCGGACAGCCGCTGCTGGAGCCGTCGTGGCCAAGTATCTCGCCCCGCAAAATGTTCACCGCATCGGCATCTTCGGAGCCGGGATCCAGGGCCGGATGCAGCTTGAGCATCTCAAACCCATCGTCGATTGCAGAGACGTTGTTGTATGGGGAATGGATCAGGCGGAATTGGATGCTTACAAAAAAGATATG
>JASFPJ010000118.1:0-8929 GCA_050116035.1 Candidatus Aminicenantota bacterium
AATCTTTTGGAAGCTTTCCGTAAAAAAAGAGGTAGTAACGTTGCCGCAGAGTCTGTCAGGTATACTCGCTTCACTCTTCTGTCGCTTTGGGTAAGGAATGTTTCTGAAAGAAAGCATCTATCTTATTAACGAAGTCTTCTTTTGCCTGGAATATCGCCTCGTTGTGTCCTCCCTGCATCGGATAAAACTCTTTAGGCTCTGGCGATGCCTCAAACAGCTTCCTTCCCTGGTGGAAAGGGATGATTTCATCGTCCTCACTGTGAATTATCAATTTAGGAACGGTAATATCTTTTATCTTGGATAAGGCATCGTATTTAATGGTGATAAACCATTTTATAGGAAGAAACGGGAACAACTTTTTACCCATTTCCAGAGCCGAAGTAAAGGCGCTTTCAGAGATGAGCGCTGCAGGTCTGATTTTGGAACAGAGCTCAACAGCCACATTTGCACCTAAAGACTTTCCGTAAACAACAATGGTGCCTTCATTTAGTTTTCGTTTATCGATGAGGTATGTGTAGGCCGCGTGGGCATCAGCATGGAGTCCTTTTTCGGTTGGACTGCCCTGACTTCTTCCATAGCCCCGGTAATCAAAAATAAAGACATCCAATCCAATACTGCAGAACATATCAATAGCTTCAATCCTGTGGCTGATATTTCCAGCGTTCCCATGGCAGAAAAGAAGTGTGGCTCTTGACCCCTTGGTCGGAATATACCAGCCATTGAGTTTTGCTCCATCAGAGCTAAAGAAATAGACATCTTCAAATTCAAGACCGATATCTTTTGGTGTTATGTCTATTTCTCTTACTGGAAAGTATATTCCCTTCTTCTCGTAATATTTTAGAAAGAGGATAAAAAAGATGAGCAAAAAGAATAAAACCAATGCTCCTGTTAGCATCCGATTAAAATCCTTTCCATCCAAACTTTTTTTTTACAGGATGGAAGCATAAATAAGGATAAGAGAAAAAAACTATTGAAACACTCTTAGTCCTGTTTTTCATATGACTCCCCTTAAAAATATTCTATTATATTTCTCTCTTAAAAAGAACAATTTAGCTCTGCTGCCAATTTCACTATTTTTTGTATTTCAATTCCTTTATTTCTAGATTGACTCTGCGATACTTTCTATACTACATTCATCGAAGGCGCTGAAAAGACAAAATGCAAATTCCCATAACTGGTTCCTTCGAAAGGGATTGCAGAGTGTTTTTTCAGAATTTTTTAACTTTGAGGCTGATATAATCAAAACATCCGGAGGTTTAGATTGAATTTAAAACAAATCACAACTCATGTTCTAACCCTGGCTTTCATCTGTGGTCTGGCAGCCAATTCTTTCTCGGCTGACATCCCTGAGCCAGAAGCGTTTTTCGGGCATAAACCCGGAGCGGATTTCAAGTTGATCCGTTGGGAGAAAATCTATGAATACTTTCACCTTTTAGCCGCGGAAAGCAACAGGATTAAGGTCGAGGAATTGGGACAGACGACGCTGGGGAATCCGTTTATTCTTGCTATCATCTCCTCTCCGGAGAATATTTCCATGCTCGAAAAATACAAAGATATCGCAAAAAAACTCGCCAAAGGAAGAATCTCTGAAGAAGAGGCCAGCCGATTAGCCAAAGAAGGGAAAACCATCGCACTGATCACCTGCAGTATGCATGCCTCGGAATGCGGACCGACACAGATGTCGCCGGAGTTGGGATTTGTGCTGGCTACCGACAACTCCGATCAAATACAAAGAATATTAGACAATGTGATATTTTTGCTTATCCCCAGTTGGAATCCGGACGGCAATATACTGACAACAGACTGGTACCGGCAGAATGTCGGGACTCCGTATGAAACGGCACCGATGCCCTGGCTGTACCATCACTATGCCGGCCATGACAATAACCGCGATGCCTTCATGCACAATCTGGTCGAAACGAGATACGTGAATAACATCCTCTACCATGAATGGTTTCCTCAGATCTTCATGGATATGCACCACATGGGGAATTCCGCGGCCCGGTTGTTTCTCTCCCCTTTGTATGATCCCCGTCATCATTCCTTGGACCCTCTATTAACCCGCGAGATCGAGCTGACAGGCGCTTATATGAGGACGGTACTGGAAGAACAGGGGAAAATTGCAGTGATGCATTATGCACTTTGGAACCACTGGCGAATGTCCGCGATCCATACCTGCGCCCTGTGGCATAATGTGGCAACTATTCTCTTCGAAGCGGCGTCCACTCCCATGGCAACCCCAATTTTTCAGAGAGCGCGGGACCTCGCTCCTCCAAACAGGGGAGGGCTCGGAACGCAGGGCAATACCCAGACCATCAATTACCCCAGTCCCTGGCCGGGGGGGTGGTGGAGACTCCGGGATATTGTGGAATATTCCTACTGGTCTGTCATCGGTTTCCTGGAAACCGGCGCAATACACAGAGAAAAATATCTCATGAACATGTACCGAATGGCCAGAAACTCCATTGAAAAAGGTAAAAACGAGGCGCCATATGCGTATGTCATTCCACAAGCCCAAAAAGATCCCAACACTGTGGCTAAGATGATCGACATCCTCATTTCCGGCGGGATAGAAATCCATCAATCAAAAAATTCCTTTATCGCGCAAAATCGTGAATATCCGAAGGGAACCTATGTGGCTCTGATGTCCCAGGCTTACCGGCCTTATCTCATTGATATCCTGGGACCGCAAATCTACCCGGATCGAAGACAGTATGAAGGCGGCCCGCCTGAAAGCACTTTTGACCTGACAGGCTGGACCCTGGCCTACCAAATGGGAGTGGAGGCCATAAAAGTGGACTCCCTTTTCAAGGCGCAATTGGCGCCGATCCAAAAAGCGGATTTTCCAACGGGGAAGGTTAGCGGAAGCGGAAACACTTTTATTCTGGATCATGCAGTCCTGGATAGTTATAGGGCCGTTAATCGGCTTTTGATGGAAGGAGCGAATGTCAGCTGGGCGACCAAATCTTTCACTTCCGGTAGGAAGAAATATCCGGCAGGAGCGATCGTCATCTCTGGTACTGGCATCAGAAACAAAATACAATCTCTAGCCAAAGAATTTAATCTTCAGATAGATGCAGGTCGTCCCCCCGGCGATCTCATGCAGCTGAAACCACTCAAGTTAGGACTCTACAAGCCCTGGGTAGCCAACATGGACGAGGGCTGGACCCGCTGGATATTCGATAACTGGGAGTTTCCCTATACAACCGTTCATGATGCAGAAATACGCAATGGCAATCTCAAGCAAAAATACGATGTTATTGTGTTAACAAACATATCTTCTCAACGCATTATCAACGGTCACAGAGAAGGAAGAGTCCCCACTCCATATGCTGGCGGGATTGGAGAGCAAGGATTAGCCGCTTTGCTCCAGTTTGTCAGAGATGGAGGGACTTTGATTACCCTCAATGCGTCATGCCAACTACCCATAGACCACTTCAAGGTCCCCCTGCGGAATGTTGCCCGAAGTTATCCCTCAACCGAATTTTTCTGCCCCAGCGCAATTCTAAGAGTGGACGTGGAAAACACTCATCCTATCGGTTATGGAACTGACAATCGCGCCAATGTCGTTTTTTATGGGAGTCCGGTCTTTGAGTTCATAAAGATGGGTATGAAAAAATCAGAGGAGAAGGAAACACTGCCTTCATCTTTAAAAGTCGTAGCTCGTTATCCTAACGGCAATCCATTCATGAGTGGTCGCCTTATAGGAGATCACATCTTCCATAATAAACCGGCTCTTGTAGAGATTGACTATGGAAGAGGCAAGGTCATCATGTTCGGCTTCCGTCCTCAAAACCGCGCGCAGCCACATGGGACATTCATGCTGTTTTTTAACTCCCTTTATTACGGTCCGGCAGCAACAGAGATGAGATAATCAAAGCCTGTTTGTTGCCGCATTGGATGATGGAAAGCTTATGACTTACTTTCTAATCCCACGTGTTGCTTTTATGCATCCTCAATATCAGGAATACATAAATTAGGTCTTTTAGAGGGAGAGAAGTTACTGGTAATGCTCTATGCTTTTGCCCTTCCAAGTTTTCGCTGAGTCTTTTATTCGTACCGCAGCGAATCAATTGGATCTGCAGCAGCCGCTTTTATAGACTGATAACTGACTGTAATCAGCGCAATCACAAGGGCCAATATGCCTGACAGAATGAAGATTTCGATCCCGAAGCTTGTTCTGTAGGCAAAGTTCTGGAGCCACTTGTTCATGGCAAAATAGGCGGTTGGCCAGGCAATCACATTCGCCACAATAACCCATTTCAGGAAATCTTTGGAAAGAAGCAGTGTGATTCCTGATACTGAAGCGCCAAATACTTTCCTTATCCCAATCTCTTTGGTGCGCATTTCTGTCATCTGTGATGCCAGACCAAATAGGCCCAGGCAAGAGATGAATATGGCAAGAAATGTAAAATAGCCAAATACACTCCCTGTTTTCTGCTCACTTTTGTAGAGCTTATCGAAAGTCGAATCTAAGAAGTTGTATTTGAAGGGAAAGTTTGGAGTGAATTCATTCCAGACGCTTTCAATATACCCTAATGTTCCAGGCAAATCTGAAATGTCCGATCTAACTCTGATGCAGAGGAAGTTGAATTTTTCAGGGGCTATAAACATAACCAAAGGATCTATCTCATCATGGAAAGGCCTGAAATGAAAATCTTTCACAACACCTATGATCGTGTAATCTCGCATACCTTCATGTGCGGGGGCTGAAAAGCGTTTCCCTACAGGGGATTCTACATCCATGGCTTTCACAGCGGCTTCATTGATGATACAGGCCTCAGAGGCATCGGTCGCGTAGTCTTTCGAAAAACCTCTTCCCTGGACGACAGTCATATTCATCGTTTCGATAAAGTCATGATCAACCAGGAGTTCGTTCATCCGAGACTCTTTTTTTGGGTCTTTACCCTCCCAATCATATCCTATGTGAACATAACCGATGAGAACAGGCACTTCCGAGGTGGCTGCGACATGTGAAATCCTAGAATCTCGTGATAACTCGCTTTTAAACACCTCATACTGCTGAGCAGCGTTACCTCTTAAGGGAATGGTGATTATATGCTCTTTTTGATATCCCAGATTTCTGTTTTGGATAAAATGGAGTTGTTTAAAAATCACAAAGGTGGAAATGATTAGAAAGACAGAAATAGAAAATTGGATGACGACTAGCGCTTTTCTGAAGACGGTTTTTTTCGTTCTTCTGGATGTTTGTATTAATGAACCTGACAGGATATTTACAGGCTTGAAGGAAGACAGGAAGAGAGCGGGGTAACTGCCAGCCAGCAACCCGGTAAAAAGAACTATCCCTACAAATCCAAGGAGTAAACTCCAATTTCCCTGAGGATTCAGGACCAACTGCTTGTCAGCGAGATTATTGAATGCCGGCAATAAAAGAATGACAAGAACGACTGAAAAAGTAAGGGCGATTAAGGACAGGAGCACAGACTCTCCCATGAATTGTTTGATAAGGTCAGCTCTTTGAGCCCCGGTGACTTTTCTCATGCCGACCTCTTTTGCCCTTGTGGAGGATCTGGCTGTCGTCAGATTCATAAAATTGATGCAGGCAATCACAAGAATGAAAACAGCTATAATCGAAAACACATAGACATAGCGCATATCACCGCCTCCATCCACGCCATAGAGATGAATGCGGGTCAATGGCTCCAGTTCAAGTTTTGGCCCTTCTCTCAAATTGTGTTCTTGGAGAAGGCCAGCGATTTTTTCATTGAATTCAATGAATGGAGCATCATCCTGAAGCATGACATAGGTATAGATCTGGAAGCGGCCCCAATTGGTGGGTTCTCGATCCCTTTTCTCAAAGATCTCGAAAGGAAGTAAGAAATCGAAATGGATGTGTGAGTTTTGAGGCATATCTTTAATGACTCCAGTGACGGTTAAATCGAGTGTATTGTTCAGCTTCAGGTTTTTCCCAAGAGGATCCTCAGTGCCAAAAAATTTCTCTGCCATTTCTTGGGTTATGACGATGGCGGAGGGAGCTAAAAGGGCCGTTTTGGAATCTCCTTTGACAAAAGGAAAAGAAAATATTTCGAAAAAAGATGGGTCCACATAAGCCCCGATTTCATCAAATTTTTTCTCTTCCCGTGTGACCAAACCCCTAAAATCGCTGACTCTAACGGAGTCTACAACTTCCGGAAATTCCTGTTTGAGCGCAGGGCCCACCGGGATGGAGACAATTGGCCAGACCACACCGTAATTTTGATCATTCATGTTCACTCTGCAGATGTTTTCGGCATTTTCATGGAACCTGTCAAAGTTCAGTTCATCCTGAACCCACAGAAGGATCAAAATACAGATGGCCATGCCGATAGCCAGCCCGGCAATGTTGATGAAAGAATAAGCTTTGTGTCTTTTCATATTCCTGAAAGCAATTTTTAGATAGTTAGTTATCATTTCTCCACTCCAATAGAATAGATTTTTTATAAATGAAGGGAACAAAATAATAATTTGAAACCAATAGAATATTTGAGCCTTAATTCGCCCTTTTTGACTGGCGATAGCGTTGAACCTCTCCTCAAAATCTCCTAGTCCCGAATATCGCACAGAAGGATCAAGCATGCGTTCAAGTATCCATGAGGCGATTTTTGGAGGTGACATATTTCGCATTATTCCTTCACTTTAAAAGCAGGAATATCTGACCAGATAATTGAATTCACACGTTTGACAGCCAATAAGGCTCGCTGCCCCTCAGGTGTGAGTTTGTAATAAATTTTACGCCTTCCTCCTCGCTCAGCCGTGGGCTCACCTTCAATCGATACAACAAGGCTGTGTTTCAACAGCCGGCTCAAAGATGCGTATATGGAACCAGTCAGCCATGATTTACCCGTCGCTTTTATGACTTCTTCCAGAATAGTGATGCCGTAGGCATTATCCTGAAGGCGCCAGATGCTGAGAAGTATGACTTCTTCGATTCGTGATATCATTCTCATTTTATTCCCTCTATATATGTATACGTTTATTGGACAAATAAGGTGCCATTTAAATGAAATAAAATTTTACCACCTGACTACACTCATTTTTGAGTTTTGTTTAACTATTGTACTATTTGGAATTATTTCCTATTATTTCTATGAGGAGAGAACAATGCTAAAAAGATACCAGGTCCTTCTTCCGGATTGGATGGAGGACAACATCAAATATTATATTGATATATATGGTTTAAGTTTTTCCGAAGGAGTCAGAGCGGAGCTGTGTTCGGCAATCATTGCCACAGTCCAGTTGCAATTTCCAGAGTATAAACCAGACACAACTCTTGAAGAGATTATCGATAGGCTAAAAAAAATACGGAAAGGGAAAATAAAAAAAGAAGAGATAAAGCAGATACTGTCGAAAATTTATTTTGAAGCGAGAAAGGCCTCCGAATACAGGCATTCCAAGGAAAAAGAACAGAGGCAATCGAGGCCTTGAAATTTTCTGAAACTCTGGCTAATGCAAAGTGTTGAATTTCACTATTATTCCTTGATTTTAAAAATAGCGCATAGGGGGGATGGAATCCCAGGTCGTTTGATTCGCAGTGACCTCGATGAAGTCAATAAAGAGCCTATAAATAGCTAAGGCTTGTTCTCATACTTGATTTTCAGTTTGGCCTCGATCAGTTCATTATGATCCAGTTGAAGCAGTTTAGCCAGTTTGTGAACAAAATGGTCTTCGTAGCCGTTTAGCTTTTCATCCGCATAGATCACTCGCCAGGCACTTTCCACGATTTTTATCTTCTCCTCTTTCGTGTAATTCTGGTTGATGAGATTGGTGAACTGCCAAAGATCGATACTCTCCTCTCGTTTTTTCGAAGCCATCTCCATCAACTCTTCTGCCGTTTCAGCCGATATTTCAAACTTTTTCTTCAGGACGGCTTTTACCGTGACTTTCTCGATGCTGCTGAACTCATCGTCTGATTTTGCCACTTCGAGGAGAATAATACAGGTGGCGACCTGAATCCGCTCTGTTTCATCCCGTTCTGGAGATTCTGGAACGACTTCAGGTCTTTTAACTAACATGTTTTTCAATTTGAATAGTGCCATTCCTTTTTCCTCAGCTTTCGAGGCTGTTTATTCGAACACTTCCAGGGGACATAATAATCAGGCTAATGTCTTCCGTCAAGGTTAGATAGTGAGTTCGAGTCAAAAATAATTTTTAAATCCAGACAACCTTCTGTATTGAAATTGCGTATATATATATGTATCCTTTTTTCATACAAATAAAAGGAGCAAGTGATATGATTCTATTATCAAGGTCCGAAGAAATCGTCCTTCTGGCTATCTGGAAGCTCAAAGACAACGCCTATGGCGTATCCATTCGTGAGCAGGTCTCTAAAGATACCGGCCATGAATGGTCGTTCGGAGCGATCTACAAGCCGCTCAAAAAGCTGGTGCACAGTGCCTATGTCAAGAAAAGAAGCAGCGAACCCTTTGCTGAAAGAGGGGGCCGGAGCAAATATATGTACACTTTAACTCGAGATGGAAAAGATGCTTTGAGGGAGATACGTAAAATTTATAACGCTGTCTGGAACAAGGAATGCAAAACTGCCTTTGATTAAATGAAATCGATGAATCCCCATAAAGACGCTCTTCCTCTTCTGGGTAAAGCCTTGTTGTGGTTTTTTCTGGAAGATGATGATTATTACCAAGCTATCGGTGATTTTGAGGAGGCCTATCGGGAAAGAGCGAAGACACAAGGTTCGGCAAGGGCGAAATTGTGGTTTTGGTTCCTGCTTTTCAAGTCCCTTCCGGGATTTATTATAGACTATGTGTACTGGAGGGTAGTCATGCTTAAAAATTACTTCAAAGTGGCTCTCAGGAATATTCGAAGACACAAAGGGTTTTCCTTCATCAATATCACAGGGCTGGCCATCGGAATGGCCTGCTGTATCCTAATCATGCTCTGGGTCCAGGATGAACTGAGATATGATAAATAT
>JASFPJ010000119.1:0-8900 GCA_050116035.1 Candidatus Aminicenantota bacterium
GAAGGCGAAAGGAGTTGTCAAAAGAGATGTCGTCAAGGTCTTGACTCCGGGAACGGCAGTCGAATTCGAGCTTGAGGAAGCCAAGGAAAGCACATACATTGCCAGCCTGTATTTGGCAGAAAAAGATTGGGGATTGGCTCTGATTGATTTAGCCACAGGACAGATGAAAACCACGCAGAGCCATTTGCAGGGAAGAAGACTTCTTGATGATGAGCTTTTCAGGATTTCTCCGAAAGAGATCATCTTCCCGGAGGGGGAAGAGAAGAAGGTGATCGATGTCCTCTCGCGCAACAGCATGATGTCGGTCTTGAAAAGTCCTCAGGAGGACTGGATTTTTGATTTTGCCCAGGCGAAGAACGTGCTCGAGGGACATTTCCGGGTGAAATCTCTGGCGGGATTCGACCTCGAGGATAAAGACCTAGCCGTGTCAGCGGCAGGTGCTCTTCTGGATTATCTGAAAAGAGTGCGGAAGGATTCCCTTTCATTAATCCATAAAGTCTCCTATATCCGGTCTGGCCTCCAGATGGTACTGGATGTGACTTCAATAAAAAACCTGGAGCTTGTGAAGAACTTGAGAGATGGGAGTCTGAAAGATTCTCTTCTCGATATCATTGATTTCACGATGACCTCGATGGGCGGGAGGCTCATCCGAAATTGGCTCTTCCAACCTCTCCTCGATTGTTCGGAGATCAATCATAGGTTGGACGCTGTCTCGGAGTTTCTCGATCGCAGCATTGAACGTCAGGAATTAAGGGAGGGATTGAAAGAGATATTCGATCTCGAACGCCTCACGGGAAAAATCTCCTTGGCGGTTGCCCATGCCCGGGACCTCGTGTCCTTGAAAAAATCACTTTTGCCCCTCCCCACTATCCAAAAAATCATTAAGCCGTTCGCCACTCAAACGGTCAAGCATATCCGCAAAAACTGGGATAATGCGGAGGACCTGGTGGAGTTGATCGACAGCGCGATTCTGGATGAACCGGCTTTTCTGCTGACAGAAGGCGGAGTCATTAAGGATGGCTACAATCCGGAACTGGATGAGTTGAGAAAATTGAGCCATTCCGGAAAGAGCTTCATCTCTCTTCTCGAGAAAAAGGAAAGAGAAAAAACGGGCATCTCTTCTCTGAAGATTCGTTACAACAAAGTATTCGGCTACTATATCGAGGTCACCAAGCCGAATCTGTCCCTTGTTCCTGAGGATTACATCCGAAAGCAGACATTGGCAAATTCCGAGCGGTTCATCACTCCAGAACTCCAGGAATATGAAGAGAAAGTCCTCAATGCTGAGGAGCAGATAGCCGAGCTGGAATACGACCTTTTTCAGAAAGTGAGAGATAAAATTTCAAAAGAAACAAAACGACTTCAGAAGATCGCCTCAGATATTGCCGTCCTGGATGTGCTTTCCTCGTTTTCTGAGCTTGCGTCGGTCCGGAACTATAATCGTCCGCACATCCATTCAGAAGACAGGATAAGAATTGTGGACGGCCGGCATCCTGTTATCGAAGTCACCAACGACGAGCCGTTTATCCCCAATGATACATACCTGGACCGAGAGGAAGACCAGATTCTGGTAGTGACTGGCCCGAACATGGGAGGGAAGTCCACCTATCTGAGGCAGGTCGCTTTAATCTGTATCCTGGCCCAGATGGGCTCTTTTGTGCCTGCACGAGAAGCTGAAATCGGCGTGGTTGACCGCATTTTCACACGCATCGGAGCTATGGATTTTCTGAGCGTCGGTCAATCCACTTTTATGGTGGAGATGCTCGAGACTGCGAAAATCTTAAACAATGCTACGGATAAAAGTCTGATCTTGCTGGATGAGATTGGGAGAGGAACGAGCACTTTTGATGGATTGAGTATCGCTTGGGCTGTGGCGGAACACCTCCATGAAAAAGAAGATATCCGAGCTAAAACCCTATTCGCCACTCACTATCATGAATTGACCGAACTGGCACTGACCCTATCCCGAATCAAGAATTATCACGTGACTGTGAAAGAAAGGAAAGATGATATAGTTTTTCTGAGGAAGATAGTTTCTGGCCCTTCAGACCAGAGCTACGGAATTCATGTGGCCAAGCTGGCCGGGATTCCTCGAGCAGTAGTCGATAGGGCTAAAGAAATTCTTTTCAACCTGGAGAAACAGGAACTGGATGATGCCGGGCACCCGAAGCTCGCTTACCGCTCTTCGAAAGAACGGGACAGAGCCCAGATGCTTCTGTTCAAAGAAGATAGAGAGCAAGAATTGCTGAAGGACATGAAAGAGGAAATTGATAAGTGTCAGATTTCCGAGTTGACACCATTGGATGCCTTGAATTTGCTCAGCCAGCTTAAAAAAAAGATCCAAGATAAAGGGGAAGAAGACGAGAAAAGCTAAGAGATGGGAGAAAGAGGGAGCAGTCAGACGGACAATCACACGGCGCTGACGGCTGTCGGCTGAATCCTAAAGAAAAGATGCCACTGAGTGATTGTTAGGGGGAATTTCAGAGAAATCGTCAGATATTTTCCGGTTCATCGATGATCTCAATATCCTCTTCTTCTTCATTGTCAGCAAAATCCTCGTCCTTGTATCCTGGATTTTCCTCGTACCGGGCTTCTCCTTCTTCTTCTTTGCGTTTGGCGAGAGCGGTCTCGAATTCTTCTTTATCTTCGTAACGTCTGATATAATTCGATGCTGAATCGCTGTAACAGAGTTCAAGATAATCGTCCTCGATTTCACAGAATACGGCTTCGCAGTGCCCAGTCTGAAGATCTCCCACCGTTTCTATGACTTCTGCCGCTTTTTTTATAGCATCCAGCGTCAGCCAGCTCATGATTTCGATTTCTTCCATGGTTCCTAAAGAAGAAAATAACAACTTTTATCAAATTGTCAAGTGGGAAAATTGAAAATATTTATTTTCTTCCTGGATGGACTCAATTTCTTTGAGGACAGGCTTCGACGTGAGACATTATTCGGGCCCAATTACTGTGAGAGCCGATTCCGAATCTCTAGGATTAGAGCTGGCATCTTGGAAGATTGATAAGGCTGATTCAATTTTAAAAAATGACTAATCTCGAGGCCACTTTCTTTATTCTGGTGTCTTGACATGCAAGAGCTTGAATATTTTAATAGAGGAGGAGTGAACAATGAAATGGGATAAATTCACTGTTATGGTTCAAGAAGCCTTCCAGGAAGCCCAGTCCAGAGCGGAAGAACTGGGGAATCAAGAGCTTAAGCCCGAGCACCTTCTCTGGGCTTTTTTAAACCAGGAAGAGAATATAGTGAATTCAATCCTGGCCAAGATTGGAGTCAACCCATCCACAATTCTTGAGGAGCTGAATTCTCATCTGGATAAGATTCCCAAGATCAAAGGAGGGGGAGAGGTCTACTTCTCTTCCTCTATGAGAAAGATAATGACGAATGCCCAAAAAGAAGCGGATAAGCTCAAGGATGAATTCATTTCGACCGAGCACCTCTTCCTGGCTGTGCTGAAGGAGAAATCCTGCGAAGCGAGCCGGATTTTAAGAGAGAATGGAGTCACCGAAGACGCGCTCCTCAAAGCTCTGATGGCATTAAGAGGCACGCAGAGAGTCACGGACCCTCAACCTGAAGCCAAATACCGGGTTCTTGAGCGCTATGCCCGGGATATCACAGAACTGGCCAAACAGGGAAAACTGGACCCGGTTATCGGGCGGGAGGACGAAGTCAGAAGAGTTGTCCAGGTCCTCTCTCGGAGAACGAAAAATAATCCGGTGCTCATCGGTGAAGCGGGAGTGGGCAAGACAGCCATTGCGGAAGGACTCGCCCAACGCATCGCCAACGGAGATGTTCCTCTTCCACTCAAGAATAAGCGGCTTATCGCTCTGGATATCGGAGCATTAGTGGCGGGAACGAAATACAGAGGAGAATTCGAAGACAGGCTGAAAGCCGTCCTCAAGGAAATCGTGGAGGCAGAGGGAGAAATCATTCTCTTTATCGATGAGCTTCACACGATCATCGGAGCCGGGGCCGCCGAAGGCGCAGTCGACGCGTCAAACATGCTGAAGCCACCTCTGGCAAGAGGAGAGCTTCGCTGTGTGGGAGCGACAACCCTTAACGAATATAAAAAACACATCGAGCGGGATGCGGCTCTGGAGAGACGGTTCCAGCAGGTCTATGTGGGTGAGCCTTCGGTGGAGGAAACTATATCCATTTTGAGAGGTTTAAAGGAAAAATATGAGGTGCACCACGGAGTGGAGATCAAAGATTCGGCCATTGTTGCGGCGGCCACTCTGTCCAACCGTTACATTGCTGACCGGTATCTCCCGGATAAAGCAATAGATTTGATAGATGAGGCAGCCTCGCGTATCCGGATTGAGATTGACAGCCTGCCCGAAGAAATTGATGAGCTGGAGAGAAAAATCATCCAGATTGAGATAGAAAGGCAGGCCTTAAAAAAAGAAAAGGACAAGAGCGCAAAAGAGAAGTTGGATAAATTGACCAAGGAGCTGGCCGATTTAAAGGAACAGTCCTCTGTTCTCAAAGCGCGCTGGCAGAGGGAGAAGGAGCTGATTGATACTCTGAATAAGCTGAAAGAGAACGTGGATTCCCTCAAGATAGAGGAGCAGAACGCAGAGAGGGTTGGCGATCTAGAGAAAGTGGCTGAGATCAGGTATGGGAAGCTGGTCGATATAGACAAAGAAATCAAGGAGACCACTGGGAAACTGGCTGAAGTCCAGAAGAGCGGGAAAATGCTCAAGGAAGAGGTCGATGAGGAAGATGTGGCAGAAGTGGTTTCCAAATGGACGGGAATCCCCGTCTCAAGAATGCTTCAGGGAGAGATGGAAAAGCTGGTGACAATGGAAGCCGTCCTGGCTGGAAGAGTCAAGGGCCAGGACCATGCCTTACGGGCTGTTTCCGATACGATCCGGCGAGCCCGGGCTGGAATCCAGGATGCCTCTCGTCCTTTGGGCTCATTCATTTTTCTCGGCCCCACGGGTGTCGGCAAGACCGAATTGGCACGCGTGCTCGCCGAGTTTCTTTTTGATGACGAAAAGGCACTGGTGAGGCTCGATATGTCTGAGTACATGGAGAAGCACACGGTTTCGCGATTGATTGGCGCTCCCCCTGGCTATGTCGGATACGAAGAAGGAGGCCAGCTCACCGAAGCGATCAAGCGCAGACCCTACTCGATTATCCTCCTCGATGAGATAGAGAAGGCCCATGCCGATGTGTTCAACATCCTTCTTCAGATTTTAGATGATGGCCGCTTGACGGACGGAAAAGGACGCACAGTTGATTTTAAAAACACCATCATCATCATGACATCCAACCTGGGAAGCCAGGTGATCAAGGAGCTCAGCCAGGATTTCAGAAAGATGGAGAAAGAAGTGATGGCCATCATGGAGAGTCATTTCAGGCCCGAATTCTTGAACCGGATGGACGAGATTGTTATTTTCAAGGCTCTCACTCAGGATGTCATCCTGGAGATCGTCGATATACAGATCAATGAGTTGAGAGAAAGGCTGCATGATAAAAAAATAGATATTGAGCTGAGTCAGGAAGCCAAAAGACTCCTGGCAGAAAGAGGATATGACCCGGTTTACGGGGCAAGGCCGGTGAAGAGGACGATCCAAAGAGATATCCAGAATCCACTCGCGCAGAAGATTTTGGAAGGAAGATATAAAGAAGGAGATAAGATCAAGGTCAGTGTGAACGACAAGAAAGAATTTTTGTTTAAGAAAAAATCTTAAAAAACAATAGGGGACGTTCCCCAAGGTGCCACCTCTTTTTATAAAGAAGAGGGATAGTCCCTTTTTTTTTGAAGTAAGGACTGAAAGGGATAGTCCACATACAAGAGGTAGTACCTTGGGGAACGTCCCCTATTTGACTTCAATTCTATTTGAGAAATAATCCGAAATCTAATATATTATTGATTGCTGACGATTAAAATATCTCAAGGAGAGAGATAAATGAAAGAAGACGTCAAAAAAGCGTTGGATGAAGTCAGGCCTCACCTCAAAGCAGACGGAGGGGATGTGGAGCTTGTGGAAGTCACAGAGGATGGGGTGGTGAAAGTCAGGCTTTTAGGAGCCTGTGAGGGTTGTCCCATGAGGGAAATGACTTTAACCCAAGGCATTACGCGATTCATTAAAAAGCGTGTCCCTGAAGTTAAAGATGTCCAGGCTGTTTGAACCTTTTTTTTAAAGAAAATCTTTGGGCAGAGGCGTCAGAAAGGCGGAGCTCATTCCGTTTGGCAGAGAAAAATAAAATTTGAAATCAATGGATAAAGGGAGAAGGAGGTCAGTGTGAAAAAGAGGAAAGTATTTTTCTTGGTTCTCCTTTGCATCTGTTTGTTAAACTCATTGGCCATGGCCAACGGATTGAACCTGAACAGTCTCGGGACGCGGGCTCTGGCTATGGGTGGAGCCTTTGTCGGATTGGCGGATGATTTCAGCGCCATTTTCTGGAATCCGGCAGGAATGGCTCTTTTCCAAAAGAAGTATTTCGGCTTCTATGGAACAGATCTCATTCCTTCCACCCAATACAGGTTGGATGTGGATGTCCCGCCAGTCATCACACTGGTGAATGCGAGAACGGATACCAAACACTACCTGGCTGGCCTGGCTGCCTATTATCATCCTGTGAGCGAGAAAGTAGTGGTCGGTTTGGGTGTGTATGTTCCGTCCGGTCTCGGAGCCCAGTGGGATGGGACTGATTTTGCAGCACTCCCGGTTCAAGCCGGCCTGCCTGCGAATCCGTTCATTAACTGGAAGAGCAAAATAGGAATGGTCACTTTTTCCCCGGCGCTCGCGGTCAAGGTCAACGATAAGTTGTCCCTCGGAGCCACGTTTAACATAAACTATGCCATGTTCGATATCTCTATGTGGGCCGGTGCGACAGAAGTACCGATGCCGCTTGTCGACCTCAGCCAATATGAGGAAAGTATGACTGGATGGGGATACGGCGCGACTCTCGGAGTGCTTTTCAGGCCAGTAGAAAAGTTGAGCGTTGGAGCGACTTTCCGTTCGGCCAGCACGGTTGGATTCAATGGAGAAGCCACCATCAGCGGTATGAGTGACCTGAGTACAGCAATGGGTATTCCGATAAACGATACCTCAGACCTTGAAAGAGAAGTCACCTGGCCGATGTGGCTCGCCGGAGGAGTCGCGTTCAGACCCATAGAGGGGTTGACTCTGACAGGCGATGTGCAGTGGACTCAGTGGTCAAAGATCGACGTGATGGAAACTGTGTTTGTCGACCCATTCTGGGCAACAATGATGGAACAGAGCGGTGATGATGCCAGACCCTTCCACTGGGAAGATGCTCTCCAGATTCGAATCGGCGCCGAATATAAGATCGATACACTGGCTTTTCGGGCAGGATATTATTACGACCCATCTCCCGCTCCCGATCGGACGATGAATGTGCTCCTCCCCAATTTTGATTTCAACGTGATAACAGCTGGCGTTGGCACCCACCTTAACGGGCTTCAGCTGGATTTCGGCATTGAGTATCTGATGGGAAAAGAGAGGAATGTTCCTGTGGATAGAGTGGCCACCGATCCTGATTGGGAAACGGCTCAGCCCGGCAGATACAATATGAGTATAGTTGTGCCCACAATCTCCGTAAGTTATAAATTTTAAGTAAATAAAAAGAAAGATTCGAGTAGAATCCTGTAGGACAGTCCAATTTGGCCCGGTGCGGGAGATATTCATCATTTCTCGCTTAAGGAGATAAAATGAAGATACGAAAAGCAATCATTCCTGCGGCAGGTTTTGGGACGCGGTTCCTTCCTGCGACAAAGTCCCAGCCGAAAGAGATGCTTGCGGTCATAGATAAACCCCTCATCCTCTACTCTGTTGAAGAGGCGGTTCAATCCGGGATAGAGAGCATTGCCATAATCACAAGCCGCGGGAAGTCTTCTATGGAGGATTATTTTGACAGCAGTCCTGAGCTGGAACAGTTTCTGGAAGAAAAGGGAAAACTCGATTATCTCAAAGAGGTCAGAAGGATTTCCGAACTCGCGGAATTCTGCTACATCCGGCAGAAGGAAGCCCTTGGTTTGGGACATGCGGTTCTCATGGGTGAAAAGTTCATTGGCCAGGAGCCTTTTGCCGTTCTTCTCCCTGATGATATCTATGACTGTCAGACTCCCTGCACAAAGCAGCTCGTCGACGCCTACGATGAGTATCAGGCTTCTGCCATCGTCCTGGGACGCACAGATGAGGAAGGAACGAAAATGTACGGGATTGTCAAACCCAGGCAAGTGACTGAAAGGGTGTTCCAGATAGAGGATCTGGTTGAAAAGCCCGGGCCGGAGAAGGCCTTTTCCGATCTGGCCAGTCTGGGAAGGTATGTTTTCACACCCGAAATCTTCGAGGGCATAAAAAAGACAAAACCCGACCACCGGGGAGAAATCCAGCTCCCGGATGGCGTCAAGTACCTCCTGGAGAAACAGCCAGTCTATGGGGTTCTCTTCGAGGGAGACCGCTACGATTGCGGCGATAAGATGGGATTTCTCGAGGCGACAATCTCCCTTGCGCTCAAAAGGCCCGAGTTCAGTGAGGGGCTGAAAGATTTCCTAAAGTCCCTTTCCTGAATTATTCATAAAATAGGCCGACTTCTGCGCATAAAAACCTCTCAAGGAAAAATAATCATCTTATGTCGGCATCTTTTCCCCTTCGGGCGAGCCGATCTCACTGAATCTGCTTTGTTGCGACCCAATCGCGGTGGAAGACCACAGCTTCATGGGATGACGCCTCGCATCTTCAGCAACCTCGACTCGTGAATAATCCACGTTCACCTGAATTATTCATAAAATCGGCCGACTTCTCAATTACAATAAAGCGCTGAAGGATGACTAATCGTCAGGGGCAGGTTTCAGGTGAATTTTTAGCCGAACGTCTTACACTATTTCTCTTCCCTAATCCTGGTCTCCCAC
>JASFPJ010000120.1:0-8790 GCA_050116035.1 Candidatus Aminicenantota bacterium
CGATGAATTGACTCATTTTCCCCTGAGCATCTTTGATGCATTAAAACTTATTTTTGTTGTGACGATTGTGATAAAAGGGAGATTTTTTTTGTCTATTTTGGTTAAAGTCAGAAGAACGGGAAGAATTGCGCTCTAAAACTTTTTTGCTGAGTTTGATCTTGTTATCCTCATCGATAGCGAGGACCTTGACCCGGACAGTCTGTCCCATTTTCAATGCATCTCTGATATTCCTAATCCGGTGATGAGCGATTTCAGAGATATGAAGAAGACCAACAATGTTTGGGAGGATTTCAACAAATCCGCCGTACTCTTCAAGCCGGACAATCTTTCCAGTATAGACTTTACCCACTTCCGCTTCCACGGTGATCTCTCTGATCATCTGTTTTGCGTTTTCTGCAGATTCTGTATCGGCGGAAGCGATAGTGATCTTTCCGCTCTCCTCGATTTCTATTTTAGAATTGGTTTGAGCAATGATTTTTTTGATGATCTTTCCTCCAGGACCGATCACATCACCAACTTTTTCAGGATTGATCATCAGATTTATGATTCGGGGAGCATAGGGAGAAATATCGGGTCTGGGTTGGGGAAGAACCTCTTTCATCTTTGCCAGGACCTCAATACGTGCGTTCTTCCCCTTTAAAAGGGCTTCTTTTAAAACATGAACTGGAATAAACGGAGTTTTCAAGTCCATCTGAATGGCTGTGACTCCCTTTTCTGTTCCAGCTACCTTCAGGTCCATATCCCCGAAATGGTCTTCGAGGCCGGCGATATCCGTGAGGAGAATATAACGGTCATCCTCATAGACAAGGCCAATGGCGATTCCAGCAATTATCATCGATAGAGGAACGCCTGCATCCATGAGAGAGAGGACGCCGCCGCATACAGTGGCCATGGATGATGATCCGTTGGATTCCAGGATGTCAGAGACTATGCGGATCGTGTAGGGAAAAACCTCCTCATCAGTCGGAATAGAACGAACAATTGATTTTTCTGCCAGTGCTCCATGCCCGATTTCTCGTCTTCCCGGACCTCTCAGGAATGCCACTTCTCCCACGCTGAAAGGAGGGAAATTGTAGTGGAGCATAAATCTCTTTTCGCCTTCTTCTCCAATCCCATCCAATCTCTGCACATCTTCAAAAGTACCAAGTGTTACTGTTGCCAGACATTGGGTTTCCCCTCGTGTGAAGAGGGCTGAACCATGGGTCCGGGGCAGCATTCCCACTTCGATGGAAATGGGCCTGATCTCGTCGAAATTTCTTCCATCTAATCTTTTTCCCTGGCTAACGATTAAATCTCTGATAAATTTTTTCTGAATCTGGAAGAAAATCTCTTTGGTTTCTCTGATTTCATCTTCGTTTTCTTCAGGAATAGGCTCCAGCATCCTGTCCAGGATCTTTTGAATTTCCTTTTCTCTGTCTTTCTTGATTGGATTCAGAAAAGCTTCTTTCAAGGAGGATGAAATTTCTTTCTCGATTTTTTTGAATTTCGCCTGGTCTATTTCTTCGACGCTGAATTCTCTTTTTTTGATTTGAAGCTTAGTGTAAAGGTCTTTTTGGGCTTTTATAATTTGAGCAATCGTTTCCTGGGCCAGAGAAACGCCTTCGATGATTTTTTCCTCTTCGATCTCTGCGGCCCCGGCTTCCATCATAACAATTCCTTCTTCAGTTCCTACCACCACCATATCAAGAGGGCTTTCCTCGAGTTGTTTCACAGTGGGATTAATAACAAACGTGTTATCCACATAACCCACTTTTACGGCTCCAACTGGAGTGGTGAAGGGAATGTCCGAGAAATAAAGAGCGGCGGAAGCGCCGATAATTCCCAGCGTGTCCGGTTCATTCTCCAGGTCAGCCGAGAGGAGAAGAGCGACGATTTGAGTGTCGAAGAAATATCCCTCGGGAAAAAGTGATCTTATCGGTCTGTCAATCAACCGGCTAACAAGGATTTCTCTTTCCGATGGTCTTCCCTGTCGTTTGAAAAAACCTCCAGGTATTTTTCCGGCCGCGTATGTGTTTTCCCGGTAATCGACAATCAGAGGAAGGAAAGGCTTCGGTTCCTTCATTTCCTTTTTCGAAGTGGCGGAGACAAACATGATGGTGTCTCCGTAACGAAGGAAGGCCGAGCCGTCTGCCTGTCTTCCAATCTTGCTGATTTCTATAGACAGATTGCGATTGTTTATTTCAAGATTGATTTTTTCTCCGGACATTCTGATTCTCTGGCCTTCGCTTACTTTCTGAGCTTAAGCTTTTTAATCAGGTTTTCGTACTTTTTGATATCTTGCTTTTTTAAGTATTCCAGAAGTCTTTTTCTCCTTCCGACCATTTTCATGAGGCCAGTCCTGGAGTGAAAGTCCTTTTTGTGGGTAGCAAAATGCTTTGTTAAATAATTGATTCTGTTGGTAATAAGGGCAATCTGCACTTCTGGTGAACCTGTGTCTGATGGATTGATCTTGTTCGCCTTGATAATCTTTGATTTTTCCTCTTTACTGAGCACCAATATCTTCTCCTATTAGAATGATAAGTAATAGTAGCAAAAAACCCGGGGATTGTAAATCCTTATCTATCTATTATTTTACATATAAACAGGAATTGAAAAATACTATTATTTTAATGATTTCAGGTACTCTTTTCTTCGAATGAGCTGTTGAGCATACTTGGAATTGGTGCCTCCCATCGCACTTTTTACGTCCTCTAATTTTTCTTCGATTTCGGCCAGTGTCATTTTGTTGATCTTTTTTTTCTTGGAAGGAGCTGCAGGAGGCTCGGCTTTGTCCTCTTCAGCGGCAGGCGCTTCAGAGACTTCTTTCGGAGCTTTTTCACTCACAGCTTCAGCTTTTTCCTCTTTTTTTACTTCAGGCTTGGCTTCTGCAACTTCTTCTTCGACCTTTTCAGCAGAAGGAGCCTCTTCTTCAGCGAGTTTTTCTGCCTCTTCAGCGGCAGGCGCTTCAGGTTTGGCCTCTTCTTTTGGCGGTTCTTCTTTTTCGGGGGGAAGTTCCTTTTCCGGTTCCTCAATAGGAGGAGCTTTTTCTTGCTCAGGTTTTTCTGGCTTCACAGCGGCAGGCTCAACTTTTTCTGGCTCAGCTTCCTTTTTTGGAGGTTCTTCTGCCTTTTCAGGCGGGACTTTTATTTCGGCTGGCTTTTCTGGTTCAGTTTCTTCTTTGATAGGTTTTTCGCGTGCGGGCTCGAATTTTTCTACTCCTTCTTCTTTAGACTCCACTTCCTCCTTTGGGGCCTCTTTCTTGACAGGTTCGGCTTTTTCTTCTAGAGGTTCTTTTGGTTTGGCGGCCTTTTCGGCGACTTTATCTTTTTTCTTGGCCGCAGGCTCTTCTTTTTTAGCCTCTTTTTTAACTTTAGCGGGAGGTGTCTTTTTCTTGTCTTTCTTGAGTTTTTTCTCTTTTTTGGCTTTGGCTCGTTCTTCTTTCTCCTTTGTTTTTTTCTCTTTATCTTTTTTCTGTTTTTTCTCTTCAGCCATTGACTGTCCTTTCACATTGTTTGTATGCGCATCAGCGAGGATGAATGCACTTCCAGTAGATTAGCAGAATTCGATAGGGGAGGGCAATCGATTTTTTTAGGTTTAGGGGACGTTCCCCTTGTGACCATGGCCGAAAGAGAGGAGCTAATAAGCTAAGGTAGTACCTTGGGGAACGTCCCCATGACTTGAGAAAGAATCGGGAATTTAGTATAGTCGGGGAACATGTATGTCGCGTATTCATGCCTGCTTTTTGTGTCTCTTTTGTTCTACATCATCCCGTATTTTGTGCGCATCAAACTTATCAGAAAAGAGAGCCTTTTTTTAAAAGAGAGATTGGGATTCAGTCTCAAGAATATTCAGTCAGAAAATAAGTCAGTGTGGTTTCATGCTGTTTCTGTCGGTGAAGTCCTATCCCTACAGAACTTAATCAAAAAATTCAGGGAAAACCATCCTGATTGGGTCATCCACTTTTCTACGCTGACGAACACAGGCATGCGCGTGGCCAGGGAAAAATTAACCGAGGCAGATCATATCTTTTTTGTTCCTCTTGATTTCGCATGGGTAGTTAAGAAATTTTTTAATGTTCTCAAACCCACTCTGTTTGTTTTGGCTGAATCTGAATTTTGGCCAAATCTTTTAAGAGTCGCCAGGAAAAAGACTCGCGGCGTTCTTCTGATTAATGGAAGGATATCCCCCAGAGCTTTTCAGAAACACTATAGATTCAGGTGGCTTTCCAGGAGAATTTTGAAAAACATCGACATGTTTCTGGTCCAGACTGAAAATGATAAAAAAAGACTAGAGAGGGTAGGGGTGCATTCAGAAGGAATCAGTGTGGTCAGCAATTTAAAATCAGAGATTGACTTGCCTCTGTACGATGAAAAAAAATCTTTAAACATGAAAAAAAATTTAAGCATTCCTTTCACAAAAAAAGTCATTGTTGCGGGAAGTACCCGAAAGGGAGAAGAACGAATGCTTCTCGATGCTTTCAAAAAGGCGAGAAAAGCGAGAAAAGACCTTCTGCTCATTCTCGCGCCGAGACACCCGGAAAGGTTTGATGAGGTGGAAAGAATTTCCCAGAATTCTTCTTTTCGTGTGGAGAGACGAACGCAAGCCGCGCCGGATACTCCATGGGATATCATGATCCTGGATACGATCGGTGAGCTAGCTCAGTTTTATGCACTCTGCGATCTTGCCTTTATCGGAGGAAGCTTGGTGCCCTGGGGTGGACACAATCTCCTCGAGCCCGCTTTTTATCAGAAACCTATTTTTTTCGGACCTCATATGAAGAATTTTGCTTATTTAGCTGATAAATTCGTCCAGGCGGATGCAGCTCGAATTGTGCAAACAGAAGATGACATCGTTGATATGTTCATGCTGAAGGATGAGACATCTCTAGGTCTGATGGGAGACAGAGCGAAAAGCACTCTCAATTCCTTGCAAGGAGCCACAGAGAAAACAATCCAGGCCATTGATGTTTTAATAGCCGATTCTTGAATGAACGGGTAAATGAAAAATCATCAAAAAAAAGTGGGCATTTTATTCCTGTTGGTTTTTTTATTTTTATCCCTACTCCAAAATATTCTTTTTGCAGATGAGAATTCAAACGCGAGTAAATTGAATAAGGTTTTTTTGAAAAATTTCAAGAATGATTTTGTGGGAGTGATTGCATCTCCAGCAGGTTGGAAGAAAAAGGATTTTATAAATCTCTCTGCTATTCTGGGGGCTGGACTTATTCTCTATGCGTTTGACCAGGATATCCAGGAATGGATGCAGAATAATCGAACATCCACTTCAGATGATTTCTTTGGATTTATCACTCATGCGGGCGACGGAGGTGTGATTGCCGGGATGTTAGCCGTTCTCTATGCCTCAGGTGAGATCTCTCGGAATGACAGTTTGAGTAAAACGGCCCTGCTGAGCTTGGAGAGTTGGCTCACCACGGCTGTGATAGTCAGCAGCATGAAATTTGGTTTTGGAAGAGCGCGTCCCTATACTGGAGAATCGAGTCATTCTTTTTATCCATTCTCAACCTCATCAAGATATTTTTCCTTTCCTTCAGGACACTCCTCTGCAGCGTTTGCGGTGTTCACAACGATTGCTGAGCAATCCAAGAGTGTCTATGTGGATGTTCTTGCTTACAGTGTTGCCACACTCTGCGCATTATCCAGGGTTCATAACAATAAGCACTGGGCTTCCGATATTTTCATTGGTGCTGTTATCGGCCACTTGGTTGCCAAAAAAATCTGTGCTTTTGACCGAGCACGGAATTCAAAGAAGGTAAGTTTAG
This sequence comes from Candidatus Aminicenantota bacterium, assembly GCA_050116035.1. Lineage (GTDB taxonomy): Bacteria > Acidobacteriota > Aminicenantia > Aminicenantales > Aminicenantaceae > SOIA01. The sequence goes on from JASFPJ010000120.1 coordinate 5,759, forward strand.
GTTTTCAGTATACGCGATACAGCAAAGCCATAACCGTTAATATTTCTTTTTGAAAACATGAAGGGATCGCATGAGGGGGTCGTATCTTAACATTTGACATTTATCAAATTTTTGCTCTCTTTTCATCTTACTGACTACAAAAACAATAATCCTCTTAAGATTAGAAGCTCTTGGAATGTCAAATGTTAAGATGCGACCCCTTTTATTTTTTATCTTGATTTTATATAGTGAAGGCGCATCTTAATTATAGAGGTGAGAGGATGAAAAAAACGATTACTCGCAGGAATTTTCTGAAGAAGTCATCCAAGATGGTAGCCGCCGCCGGAATTGGAGGGTATGGAATCCTGCTTCAAGGATGTTCCTCCACAAAGGATTTTGATTTGATTATCAAGGGCGGCCATGTTTTTGATGGATTAGGAAACGAGTCCCAACAGGCTGACATCGGAATCAAGGGAGATTTCATAAAAGCCATCGGGACTCTCCCAAGAAATAGAGCAGAGACGATCATAGATGCCAAAAATCTTGCCGTTTGCCCGGGCTTCATCGATGCGCATGAACATTCAGATATTAGCCTTTTGGTTAATCCAAAAGCAGAGAGTTCGATTCGTCAAGGAATTACTACTCTCGTCAGTGGGAATTGCGGAGGATCTCCTTTTCCTGTGGCTGATGAAATCTATGAAGAAATGAAAAAAAATTTGAAAGAGTTATACCAGGTTGACCTCACGTGGACGGATATCGGTGGCTTTTTTTCGAAACTTGAAGAGAACGGTATTGCTCTGAATTATTCTTCTTTTGTTGGACAGGGCACAATAAGAGGGGTAGCCATGGGATTCAACGATCGGCCTCCCAGTGAAAATGAACTTGAACGAATGAAGATTATGGTGGCTGAGAACATAGAAGGTGGAGCGCTTGGCCTATCCACCGGACTCGAGTATGCTCCGGGAAGCTATGCTAAAAACGATGAGATTGAGGAGTTATGCAGAGTTACTGCCCGATATGGGGGAGTCTATGCCACTCATATGCGGAGCGAAGGAGACCAGTTACTCGAATCTCTCGATGAATCGATCGAGATTGCGAAGAAGACCGGAGTCAGCCTTCAAATTTCCCATTTTAAAGTTGCGTATCCCCGGAACTGGCATAAGGTCGATGATGCTTTGGCCAGGATCGAGAAGGCAAAGACAAATGGAGTGGCCATATTCTGCGACCGTTATCCATACATTGCCGGCTCAACCGGTCTCAGCTATTATTTTCCCCTTTGGGCGCGGCAGGGAACGACAGAAGAATTTTTAGCGAGGCTGAAGGATCCCAAGCTCGAGAGTCGTATTCGATCATATCTTTCCGAGCAAGAAAAGAAGCTCGGCTCCTGGGATAAGGTCGTTATTTCTGCCGTGGTTTCTGAAGAAAATAAAAAATTTGAGGGCAAGAGCGTTCTGGATGGAGCCAAAGAGACCGGGAAAACTCCACACGCGTTCATGAGAGACCTCTTGATTGAAGAAAAAAATAGAGTGGGAATGGTCACCTTCATGATGAACGAGGAGAATCTGAAGAAAATCCTGTCTCATCCGCTAGTGGGCGTCGGGACGGACGGTTCGGCGATCGCTCCCTATGGTCTCTTGCATCAGGGGAAACCCCATCCCCGATTGTATGGGACTTTTCCCAGAGTTTTAGGGAAGTACATTCGGGAAGAAAAGATTCTTCCTCTTCCCGAGATGCTGAAAAAAATAACCTCCCTGCCTGCGCAAAAGTTTGGCTTCACAAGAAGAGGGGTTCTGAAGCAGGAATACTGTGCGGATGTTGTCATTTTTGACAGGGATAAAGTGATTGATAAGGCCACGTGGACGGATCCTCATCAGTATCCGGTTGGAATCGAGTACGTGATTGTCAACGGGAAAGTGGTGATAGAAAAAGGTGAACACTCCGGAAGTCTTCCAGGAAAAGTCTTGAGAAATAAAATCTTGGTTTAAATCCAAAAGATTCAGTTGAAAGACGAATATATCTCTGTGGCGGGGCACAATATTCGTTTCATAGAAAAGGGAAAAGGGCCGCCTCTCGTTCTTCTCCATGGTATGGGGGGATCATTGGAATGGTGGGAGTACAACCTGGATTTTTTCTCCCAGAAGTACCGCACCATTGCTTTCGATTTTCCTGGTTTTGGATTTTCTTCTAAATCGGGTATTGATTTTCGCAAAAACTCTGCTTCAGATTTTATGGTGTCATTCTTGGATGCTTTCCAACTGTCTAAAGCGTCTTTGATCGGAAATTCTATGGGAGGGCTCTTCGCTTTCCTCACCGCGGCGGATCAAGCGGATAGGATCGACAAGCTGGTTTTGGTGGCGAATGTGGGTTTCGGGCCAAAGTTATCTATCCCTTTACGGCTGGGCACTGTCTTTCCCTTTGGTGAACTGGCTTTATCCATACCGAATCAGTTGACTGCAAAATTATTCCTTGACCGCCTGTTTTATGATTCTCGAAAAATTCCATCTCACCTGATCCCCACGGTTTTAAAGATCTTCAACCTGCCGAAGACACGCAAAGTCTGCCTTCAGTTTCTGCGTTCAGGAGTGAATCTGAAGGGCTTAAAAGAGGAAATCTGGCTGAAAATCCTGGACAGAGCCAGCTCCTTACCTCATAAAACATTGATTGTCTGGGGCAAGAATGATAAGGTTGCCTCTTTAGACCAGGCCTATGTGGGAGAAAAGCTAATCAAGAATTCCCAGCTTCATGTTTTTGAGAGATGCGGTCATCTCCCTCAGTTAGAATGGTTCGAGGAGTTTAATCGTCTCGTGCTTGATTTCCTGGAGTCGTGAAGGTATGAAGAAAGCCTTTTTTTTCGTCCTCTTCATGAGCTACTTGAGTCTTGTCTCCTCGGCCGCTTCCCATACTGAAACACTCACAACTCCTTCCGGTGTGAAAGTGGAGCTGCTGTACAGGGCTTTTGAACCGGGTGAGGTGGTAGTCGTAGAGATCAATGAGCCTTTCAGAGTGAAAGAGGCAAAAGTCCGGTTCCTGGACAGAAATTACCAGATGGGGAT